>DUSB01000163.1 GCA_012840625.1 Syntrophomonadaceae bacterium | reverse complement strand
GTGACATTATCAAAAGCGATCCCGTCATGCAAGTGGTGGCTACAGCCCGTGATGGTATGGATGCGGTGCAAAAAGTCCATGCCTATCATCCGGATGTAGTGACCATGGATGTGGAAATGCCGCGGATGGATGGCTTATCGGCTCTGGAGGAAATTATGAAAACCCATCCGGTACCGGTTATCATGATCAGCAGTCTGACCCAGACGGGGCAGGACGCCACCATTCGTTCCTTATCGTTAGGTGCTATTGATTTTGTCCCCAAACCGTCGGGGCACATTTCTCTGGATATGAATCAGGTAAAAGATGATATCATCAGTAAAATCAGGATTGCAGCCCGGGCTAAAAGCGTGATTAGCCAGCAGGTTCAGCAGAGCTACAAAAAGCCTGGGTTACCTAAGCTGTCCGGGTGGCGGCGGCTGAATAAATCACCAAGCAGGGATAGGCTTAATAAAATGGTATTGATTGGAACTTCCACCGGGGGGCCCAAAGCCTTACATCAGGTACTTCCTAATTTACCAGCTGATTTAGATGCGGCGGTATTGATTGTACAGCATATGCCAGCAGGTTTTACCCGTTCACTGGCAGAACGTCTGAATCATCTTTCTGCTATCAAGGTTAAGGAGGCGGAACATGGAGAGCTCATTCAGGCGGGCTGTGCCTATATTGCACCAGGTAATTACCATCTCCAGGTTCAGAACCAATCTGCGGCCCAGGGATTCTTGATTAAATTAGACCAGAGTCCACCCCGTAAAGGTCATCGGCCTTCAGTTGATATGATGTTCGAGTCGGTGGCAGAGCTGCGAGGGGTTCAAATTGTAGGGGTAATTATGACGGGTATGGGGGATGATGGTACATCAGGTCTCAAACGACTCAAAGAAAAGGGAAGTAAAGTTCTGGCAGAAGATCAATCTACCTGTATTGTTTATGGAATGCCCCGGGCAGCGGTTGAAGCCGGGGTGGTTGATCGGGTAGTTCCCCTCCATCATATTGCGGATGAAATTCTCAAGATGTTATAGAAGGATTCTGGTTTTATATGGATAGCATGTTTATTTTATAGGAGGTGGTCGATGATGAAGATGGATATGTCCCAGTATCTAGATATTTTTTTGGAAGAAAGCAAAGAACATCTGCATAGTTTGAATGAAAAACTACTTATTCTGGAAAAAGATCCCCAGGATACAGCAGCCCTGAATGAAATTTTCCGTGCCGCTCATACATTGAAAGGCATGTCTTCGACGATGGGGTTTGATGACGTAGCCGATTTAACCCACCACATGGAAAATGTACTCAGTGATTTGAAACAGGGGGAGCTGGCTGTTTCGACCGACGTGGTAGATATTCTTTTTGCATGTTTTGATCGCCTGCAGATGATGATTGATCAGATTGAAAAAGGAAGCAGCAGCCCCAGCAGTGATAATGCTGATCTTATTCAGGCTCTGGAGGCGATAAAAGACAGACCAGCCGGTGAGCCTCTTCCGGGAATTGAAGCTGAATTACTGGAAAAAAGCCGTGATGATGGGGAACAGGCTTCTTTTATTTTTAATGAATATGATATTACAGTGATGAAAGAAGCTATCAGCCGTGCTTTCCAGGTTTATTATCTTAAGGTGGCGGTCCATCCTGATTGTTTAATGAAGTCGGTGAGAGCCTTTATGGTCTTTAAGATTTTAGAAGAAGAAGGCGAAATTATTAAATCGAATCCCAGTGCTCAGGATTTAGATGAGGGTAAGTTTGAAGGATATTTTGAGCTGGTCTATTTAACCAGGCTGGCACAGGAAGAGATTACTACGCGGGTGAACAGTATTTCGGAAATTGAACTGGAAGCTATTCAGGAGATTAATTTGGAACATGTAAACCGGGAACAGGATAGCGTTGGCCGCCAAGAGCAGCCCGATGAAAAGGAGGAGGTACAGGCATCCGGGCCCGTACCTGACGAAGGAAAAGCCCGTAAGGTAAAACAAACCGTCCGGGTAGATATTGAGCGTTTGGATAATCTGATGAACCTGGTAGGAGAACTGGTTATGCATAAGGGCCGGCTGGAACAAATTGGGCAGACACGGCAAGTAACAGACCTTAATGAAACCATTGAACAAATCGATCGCATTACCACAGATCTTCAGTCAGTGGTCATGAAAGTTCGCATGGTACCTATCGAACAGGTCTTCAATCGCTTTCCACGTATGGTAAGGGATCTGGCCAAGGAATTGAACAAAGAAGTAGATTTCTATATTGAAGGCAAAGAAACCGAGCTTGATCGCACCGTGATTGATGAAATAGGAGATCCCTTGGTTCATTTGCTGCGTAACTCTTTGGATCATGGTATTGAACCGGCCGAAGAGCGGATCAAGCAGGGTAAGCCTGCGGTGGGGACGGTTATGCTGCGCGCCCGTCATGAAGGCAATAATGTATATATAGAAGTAGAGGATGATGGGGCTGGACTCAATGCAGAAAACATTCTGGCCAAAGCGGTTGATAAAGGACTAATTGACGCCAAAGAGGCAAAACAAATGGGTATGGAAGAAGCAGTTGACCTGCTCTTTTCCCCGGGATTCAGCACCTCCAGTACCATTACGGATGTTTCCGGACGTGGAGTAGGATTGGATGTAGTGAAAACAAAAATTGAGTCTCTCAATGGAGAAATTTTTGTAGACTCCACCCCTGGTCGGGGTACTCGTTTCCGTATTAAGCTGCCGCTGACCCTGGCCATTATTCAGGCCTTGATGATAGGGATACAGGATGAGGTATATGCGATACCCCTTTCATCAGTAGATGAAACCACCATGATTCAAAAAAGTGATATTAAGATGGTACAAAACCAGGAAGTTATGATGCTGCGTGGAAATGTTCTGCCGATTTTCCGTCTGGCCCAGCTGCTGGAACTGCCGGAAACAGAACAGAAGGATGAAATGTATATAGTGGTGGTTCGTAAAGGTGAGCGCCAGATAGGACTTATGGTAGATACTTTGATCGGTCAGCAGGAGATTGTCATCAAGTCGCTGGGTAAACTGCTGACAGGGATTCCGGGAATTGCAGGTGCTATTGTGGCTGGTGATGGAAATGTGCGCCTGATCCTTGATATAACAACTCTTTTCTGATATGGAGGTGAAAGGAATGGATGAATCCACACAAATAAATCAGAAACGCAGTTATGAACTGGAGGAGCAGATTCAGGTGGTGGCTTTTCAGCTGGGCCAGGAAGAATATGCGGTCAATATTCTTGATGTACTGGAAATAAACCGGCTGCTGAATATTACCCGGGTACCGCGGGCTGATGTTAATATTGACGGCGTAATCAATTTGCGGGGAAATATTATCCCGATTATAAACCTACATCGACGTTTTGATCTGGAAGCCTTGGAGGATGACGATGAGCAGCGGATTATCGTTTTTCAGTTTGATGAAGTGAAAGCAGGAATTATTGTGGATCGGGTGTCAGAAGTCCTTTATTTGAACCGCAGTCAAATTGAAGCGAGTGAACGAGTTTATAGTGCTATGGATTCAAATTTTATTGAAGGAATTGCCAAGGTTGACGATCGTTTACTGATTTTACTCAATGTTAAGCGGCTGCTGGGCATAGAAAGCCTGTAGGCAGACAGAGAGGTGGAAGATAAATGGTATATGACTTTAATGAGCTCTCTGGTATGCAGATTGATGCCTTAAAAGAAATAGGTAACATAGGGGCAGGAAATGCCGCTACCGCCCTGGCGCAGATGATTAATGATAAAATTGATATGAGCGTACCAGAAGTCAACATACTACCTTTTGCAGAGGTTTCCAATCTGGTGGGTGGTGCTGGTACACACGTGGTGGGCATTTATCTGTGTGTGGAGGGATCAGCCCCCTGCAGCATCTTGTTTATGATGCCGATTCAACAGGCATGTCTGCTGGTAGATATGCTGATGGGCAGGACCTTTGGCTCTACTACGCCTGATAATATGGAGGATATGGAGATATCGGCTATGGCGGAAGTAGGTAATATTATTTCTGCCACCTATCTTAACGCCTTATCAATGTTTACCCAGCTGAATTTTATACCTTCAGTTCCAGCAATAGGTATGGATATGGCTGGTGCTTTGCTGGACAGTGTTCTGGCTGTATTTGGTGCCGTGGCTGATCATGTGCTGGTTTTAGAAACAGAATTTCATAAAGAGGGGCAGGATGTGATGGGGCATTTTTTCCTTCTGCCTGAGCCCGGTTCACTTGATATCATATTATCTGCGCTTGGGGTGAATGTCTGAATGGGAAAAATCATACAGGTAGGCATGGCAGATTTTAAAATTGCTTCAGCCCCTGATAAGCTAATGACAGCTGGACTTGGTTCATGTATTGGTATTTGTGTTTTGGATAAGAAAAGCAAAATAGCTGGCTTGGCTCATATTATGCTGCCTTCCAGTACGCAGGCTAAAAGCGTACAAAACCGGGCCAAGTTTGCGGATACAGCCATTGAAGACCTGCTGCAGGAGATGAAAAAGCAGGGTGCCAGGACCAATGCTCTGGTAGCTAAAATTGCGGGCGGCGCACAGATGTTTAAATTCTCAGGCGAAAGTGACATTCTAAAAATAGGTGAGCGTAATGCTATAGCGGTAAAGGAAAACTTGAAGCAACAAGGAATACGGCTTCTGGCCAGTGATGTCGGCGGCAATTATGGACGAACCATTACCTTTGATGCTGAAACAGGGGAATTATTTATTCGAACCATTGGGCATGGGGAGCGGGTTATTTAATGACCGATCATACAGGCAAGCTATGGGATCTCTACAAAGAAAAAAAAGACAGCCAGGCTCGCGAGGAATTGATCCTTCATTATGCACCTATGGTGAAATATGTAGCCAATCGTCTGGCCATAAATCTTTCCAGTGTGGTGGAAGTGGATGAATTAATATCCTATGGCATAGAAGGACTTATGGATGCCATTGAGAAATATGATCATAAGCGCAATATTAAATTTGAAACCTATGCTATTACACGTATTCGAGGGTCAATGATTGATGGTCTGCGCTCTATGGATTGGGTGCCGGTATCCTTGCGGCAAAAAGGTAAAGAATTGGAAAAAACTTACGCCTATCTGGAAATGAAGCTGGAGCGTCCTGCCAGTGATAAGGAAATAGCGGCAGAATTAGGCATAGATGAAGAGGAATTATCTAAGCTCTTAAGAGATCTGGCGGCAACAACGATAATATCCTTAGATGATTTTATAAATAGTGATGATCCAGCTGATAAAAAAAAGCGCATTATTGATATGCTGGAGGATGAAAATACGACGGACGCCCTTGATGTGGTTGAATTTTCCGATGTCAAGCAGCTGCTGGCAGAAACTATAAATAAATTACCAGAAAAAGAAAAGATTGTAATATACCTGTATTACTATGAGGGTCTGACCCTGAAAGAAATTGGGGCAGTACTCGGCTTATCAGAATCAAGAATATCACAGCTGCACACTAAATCAATATTAAGGCTGCGAGGGAGTTTAAGTAAGAAAAAACACCTTCTGTTATAGTCTGAGGAATGGGGGAAGTGTCTTGGCTGATATAGATGGCATGGCAAAGGTTTACATCGAGCGTGATCGTTTAACTGCTTACCTGGAAGTGGTTCCCCCCAGTGGTGAAGGAGAGCCCTGTACATTTGAAAAAGCCATGCAGCTTATTCAGGATTATAAGATTTCATATGGTTTGGATGAGAAGATGGTTCGAGAAGCGGTCAGGGAGGAAAACTGGGAAAAACAGTTTGTTATTGCCCGGGGAAAACCAGCCAAGGATGGTGAGGATGCCCAGCTGAAGTTTCTGGTACCCATTAAGGATGTTCGTCTGATCCCCCAAATTAATGAAAAAGGGCAGGCAGATTATTATAATCTGGGATTAATACATAACGTATCCCGGGGGCAGGCTCTGGCTGAGAGGATTCCCCCGGTAGAAGGGATAAAGGGTATTGATGTAACCGGCAAAGAGATTATACCCCGCAGTGGTCGGGATATCCCCTTGCCAAGAGGCAAAAATACGGTAGCCAATGAGGAAAACACCCTTCTTTTTGCTGTTATTGATGGGCATGCTAAATTACAAAACGGTAAAATCAGTGTGGAGCCTATTTTTGAACTCAATGGTGATGTAGACTTTTCCTCTGGCAATATCGATTTTGTAGGTAATGTCATTATTCATGGCAATGTGACCAGCGGCTTTTCGGTTAAGGCCGGTGGGGATATTGAAATTATGGGCTTTATTGAAGCCGCTGAGGTTGTGGCTGCAGGGGATATCATGGTTCGTGGCGGAATACAGGCTGTTGCGAAAAATAGCGTTAAAGCTGGCGGCTCTATTATGGCCCGGTTTGTTGAAAACTCACACTTGGAGGCCGGTAAAGATATTCGGGTAAGAGAAGCTGTTATGCAATCAAATGTCAGAGCAGGCAACAGTGTTATTGTTTCAGACCGCAGAGCCACGATTGTAGGTGGGCTTATTCAGGCCTCACAGCTGGTGGAGGCCAAGATATTAGGATCGCAGCTGGCTACGCAAACGGTTATCGAAGTAGGGGTTAACCCCTATTACCGTGAAGAATATCGAATCCTTATGAAACAGCGCACCCAGCAAAAAAAGCGTTTGGATACCTTGAATACCAATCTGAAAAGTCTGCAGCGTGCTGGCATTTCCCCTCAGGAAATGTCAAGCAAAAAGCGCATGGCCTTAATTAAAATGCTGGATGAATATAAAAAAGTAAAGCAGGAATATAAAGAAGGTGAAGAAAGAATACTGGCTCTGGAGGAGGAATTCAATAAAGCTAAATCCGCACGGGTTCGTGCTTTAGAGGTAGCTTACCCTGGGGTAAGGATTAGTATAGGTTCCGCCATTTATATAATCAATGACCCGATTAAATTTTCGCAGTTTGTACTGGAAGAAGGTGAAGTAAAACTTGCTTCCCTGTAATCGATGGCTTCCAAAAGGAGGGAGCAGCGATGACAATTCGAAGTATGGATATGCAGGTGGTAGTACAAAAAGCAGGTGAGGTAGCCAGGGTTCAGGCGGCTCAGCAGCAGGATCAACAGGCACGGCAACAGGAATTCATGCATCAGATTCAGGAACAAACCGCTCGTAATACTAAAACCGTAAACGCAGCACTGCGCAGCGAGAAAAAAATAGTGCATGAAAAGCAGGAGAAAGAGGAACAAAAGAAGAAAAATAAGATGCAAGGTCGAAATAGTAATCGGGAGAAGGATCCGGAAGGCACTGGGAAGGATTTTGTCGATAAAAACCGTGGTAGCAATCTGGATATCCTGGCCTGAAAAATGCCTGGAAGAGGGTGTCTGCCATTACCGCTGTACTTATTTCTATAGCAGCTTTACTAATAGCTATTGCCTTGTTTACCATGAGCCGTCAGAAGGCCTTTATGGAGTCCTACCTGCAGCTTTTTAATGATACCCTATCGGAGGCTTCTCTGGTTCGCCAGGATTTAGAAGCCATGATGGAAAATGCGGTACAGGTATCGGAAACCATCATACAGGATATGGATGAAAGTATTCAGCAGTTGATGACCCTCAGGGAGGGGATGAACTCCCTGCCTGTTGCTGCTGTACTGGAGGATGATGGACAGCTATCCCGGCATAAAGGGCAGGCTGATTTGCCGCAGGCGCCTAGTGCCAGTATTTCTCATAATAATACACAGCCGGATCAACCCACCGTCTATTACTTAACAGAGCAAGAGGAAGCTTATCCGGCAGCAAACCGACTCCAGCACCAGGCTCAGGAAAGTTTCAGTTTGGAGGATATCAAAGCAGCCCATCCTTATATTGCGGTACGCACTCTGTATGAACAGGGGTATTCAATACGGGACATAGCACAATTATTGGAGCGAGGACAGGGTGAGGTGGAATTAATCTTGAACCTGACCCGTAAACAGATAACGCCTTGGTAAATTGTATCTGCTGCCGGAATTGAAGAGGGATAGCCCCTCTTTTTTTATGTCTGGGTACGGGTAAAAAAAGGATCATTTAAGGGTATAATATGGATAGCCTTTCCTGATGCATTTTTTTGGCAGCTATCTTGCACAGCTGTAATAACATATGTTATATTATCAGGTGGTGATTACACACGCTAGCAGACGCGACAGGGTGTGCCATTTTATGGTTCCTGTGGTGGATGATGTAGCGGAGGAAAAAACAATAAGGAGGTGTTGTCGATGTCAGTGATAACAATGAAACAACTGCTTGAAGCAGGGGTTCATTTTGGACATCAGACAAGAAGATGGAATCCCAAGATGGCGCCATATATTTATATGGAGCGTAACGGTATTTACATTATTGACCTGCAACAGACTGTAAAGAAATTTGACGAGGCCTATGAATTTGTTAAAGAACTGTCTGCGGAGGGGAAAGACATCCTTTTCGTAGGTACGAAAAAACAGGCTCAGCAGACCATTCAAGAAGAAGCAGAACGATGTGGCATGCACTACGTAAACCAGCGCTGGCTGGGAGGTATGCTGACCAATTACAAGACCATTAAACAGCGTATTAATC
>DUSB01000162.1 GCA_012840625.1 Syntrophomonadaceae bacterium | reverse complement strand
GTTCTATACTCATCTTTTCCCGCACCATCAGTGTTCCTTCTAAAATTAAATCACTGGCATGCGGTCCCATAATATGTACCCCAACAATGCAATCTTTCTCATCGGCAATAACCTTTACCAGTCCATCTGTTTCCCCCAGCGTCATAGCTTTGCCATTGGCGGCAAATTGAAATTTACCAATACGGTAATCCAAACCGGATGCAGCTGCTTCTTCCTGACTCAAGCCCACACTGGCAATTTCAGGAAAAGTAAAAATGCAGGATGGAACAGCATGATAAGAAACGGCAGAATTCATGCCGCACATTCTCTCTACCGCAACTTTTCCTTCTTCCGAAGCCACATGAGCCAGCATCTGCCCGCCAATTACATCACCTATAGCATAAATTCCATCTGCACTGGTACAATAATTTTCGTCCACCTTAATCCCATCGTTTTCAAGTTCGATACCCAGTTTATCTAAATTTATATCATCTGTACAGGGTTGGCGCCCAACTGCTAGCAGTACACAGTCCACTTCTAGCTGTTTTTCTTCTTTTTCATTAACCGCTGTCACCAGAAGATGATCATCCTGGCGCTCGATTCGCTCTACCCTGGTTTTACTGTATACTGTTATTCCCTGCCGTCTGATAAACACCCGTATCCTCTTGACCAATTCCTGATCCAGCTGTCCTAATATAGAAGATCCAGCTTCTACAACGGTAACCTGACTGCCAAACTGTTGAAAAATCCCCGCAAATTCCATCCCGATTACCCCACCGCCAATGATAAGTAATCGCGACGGAACACTAGTCATTTCCAGCAGTTCAGCAGAAGTAACAACGCCCTCTTCCCCTATTCCAGGTATGGGAGGTTCCAGGACTTTGCTTCCTGCCGCGATCAGGATTCGCCTGGTATTATAGATATTTCCTTCTACTTCTACCTGAGAGGATGACAGAATGTGAGCCTGACCCCAAACGACTTCAACACGGTTGGCCTGCAGAAGTTTATCTACTCCCCCTACCAAATTGGCAACGATTTCATTTTTTCGCTGCTGCGCCCCTTCGAGGTCGAACTCCAGGTCCGCAATGGGACCCTTAATATTATAATCCTGGAGGCGTTTGATATCTCTTAAGACCTCAGCATTTCTATAATAGGCCTTGGTGGGAATACAGCCACGGTTAAGACAGGTTCCTCCTACACGATCACGTTCAACCAGCATGACATCCATACCCAGCTGACGTGCTCGTATCGCCGCTACATAACCTCCAGGACCCCCACCAATAATAATCAGGTCTTTCATCCAAGTTCCTCCCAGTTTAGTTTAAATAAATATACTACTATGATTTATCATATCGAACCACCGGGTTTCTAGCCGCCTGCACTTCATCAACCCGCAGTACTGGAGTGTTATGAGGGGCTTCTAATACCTGCCGAGGTTCTTCTCGCGCTTCACGGGCTATCTCCTGCATAACAGCTATAAAATCATCCAAACGCTGTTTGCTTTCTGTCTCGGTCGGTTCCAGCATCATCGCTTCTTTGATGATCAAAGGAAAGTAAACCGTAGGCGGATGATAGCCAAAATCAATCAAGCGTTTAGCAATATCCAGTGTACTGACCCCATTATCTTCCATCTGCCAGCGTCCTGTAGCCACAAACTCATGCTTGCATAAGCGATCATAGGGAATTTCATAGTAATCTTTAAGCTTACAACGCAGATAATTAGCATTAAGAACTGCATACTGACAGGCTTCGCGAATACCCGCACTCCCCAGGGCCTTAATATATGCATAAGCTTTTACCACCACAGCAAAATTGCCGTAAAAACTGTGGATTTTCCCAATGGCCAGGGGACGGTCTTCATCCAGGCGATATCCATCTTTTTCTTTTATTAGCACCGGTTGGGGTAGAAAATCGCTTAAAAAAGACTTGACTCCTACCGGTCCGGAACCCGGTCCACCGCCTCCATGGGGAGTAGAAAAAGTCTTATGCAGGTTATAATGAACCACATCAAATCCCATATCACCCGGTCTGGCTACTCCCATAATAGCATTCAAGTTGGCACCATCATAATACAGTAAACCTCCATCCTCATGAACAATGCGGGCAATATCTTCAATATCCTCTTCAAACAAGCCCAATGTATTAGGGTTGGTTAACATCAAACCAGCCACTTCATCATTCATTTTAGCCTGCAAATCATCCAGATCTACTAACCCGCGATGATTGGATTTCACTTCCACCACCTGATAACCCATCACATGAGCCGTAGCCGGGTTGGTTCCGTGAGCAGAATCAGGAACTAATATTTTTTTACGCCGCTCATCTTTACGGTGCTGGTGATAAGCCTTGATGATCATGACCCCGGTCATTTCTCCGTGAGCACCAGCCGCTGGCTGTAAAGTAAAGGCATCCATGCCCCCAATTTCACAGAGCATACGCTCGGTTTCATACATCAATTCCAGCGCTCCCTGCACCGTTTCTGGAGCCTGCAGGGGATGAAGGCAGGACCATCCTGGTAACCGGACCGCCCATTCATTTATTTTAGGGTTGTATTTCATGGTACAGGAACCCAGTGGATATAAACCATCATCAACCCCATAGGCCTGGTGAGATAGAGCCATATAATGTCTTACGACTTCGACTTCACTTAGTTCTGGTAAAGCCATCTCTGTTTGCCGCAAAAATTTTGCTGGTATAGCTATATCCTGTTCCGGAACATCGCAGGGGGGTAAACTAAAAGCATTACTTCCCGGGACATTTTTTTCAAATAATAATTTACTCATTATTGATCCTCCCTACGCTTGTAACCAGTTGATCAATCTCTGACCTGCTTCGCTTCTCAGTAAAAGCAAACAGGAGGGCGTCCTCTAGTTCATAACCACCGATAATCCCCTCTTCTAAAAGTTTACGATTTACCTGGGGGGGATCAGCAACCTTAACCGCAAATTCCATAAAAAAAGGCTGTTCATGTTTGAGCTGTATCCCCTGCCTGCTAAAAGCATCCCGGGCATAACAGGCCAGGTGGTGGCAGCGCAAAGCTATATCTTTTAATCCCTTTTTGCCTACCAGGCTTAAATACATACTGGCTGCCAGGGCGTTTAAAGCTTGATTGGAACAGACATTAGAATTCGCTCTTTCTCTACGGATATGCTGTTCACGGGCTTGTAAGGTTAGAACAAAAGCTCTTTTACCGTTAGTATCCACTGATTGACCTACAATACGCCCCGGTAACCTGCGTATGTTTTTCTTCATACAGGCCATAAAACCCAAATACGGTCCGCCAAAATTCAAAGGATTACCCAGGGGTTGACCTTCTCCTACCGCAATATCGGCCCCCCATTCACCGGGTGAGCGCAACAATGCCAGTGAAACCGGATTAACACTCATGATCAACATACCGTTTACAGCATGCACAGCCTTTTCCAATGCCTCCAACTCTTCTATAAGCCCATAAAAATTGGGCTGCTGCACGACCACCGCAGCAGTCTGTTTATTTATCATGGCCAGGATCTGCTCTAAATCGAGAACCCCATCGTGTTCAGGCGCAATGATAATATCCATCTTTCCAGACATGGCGTAGGTTTTAACCACCGCTTGATAGGAGGGATGAAGCGTAGCTGACAGAATAATCTGGTTTCTACGCGTTGCTTCACATGCCATTTTACAAGCTTCTGCCAGCGCAGTAGCTCCGTCATATAAAGAAGCATTGGAAACTTCCATCCCGGTTAATTCGCAGATCATGGTCTGATATTCAAAAATTGATTGCAGAATCCCCTGACTGATTTCAGCTTGATAGGGGGTATAAGCGGTATAAAATTCACTGCGTGATAAGAGCTCCTCCATGGCTGCAGGTATATAGTGATCATAGGCTCCCGCTCCTAAAAAGCAGGGATACTGTCCAGTATGGATGTTTTTACTGGATAGATCCGTCATATGCCTGCGCAGTGACATCTCGGACATACCCTGACCTAAATTTAGTTCTTTTTTTAGTTTTAATGGTTCCGGTATATCAGAAAAAAGTTCATCCAGACTGTTCAATCCTATATCCTGCAGCATGCTGGTAATTTCTGCCTGGGAGTGAGGAGTAAAACGCATATGATTACCCCCTTTGTTCTTCTTCCTCACAAAAGCGCGCATAATCATCAGCATTCATCAAATCGTCCGCTTCTCCCAGTTCAGACATGCTGACAACTAAAATATGCTGCTCATAAGGCTCTTCATTCAAGAGCTGGGGAGCATCTTCCAGTTCCTCGTTTATTTCCACAATCGTTCCTGATACAGGACTGAACAGATCAGCCACTGCTTTTACCGATTCAATAACTCCTACAGCTTCCTCCGCCTCTACTTCACGATCTACCTCAGGCATTTCAACAAAAACAATATCTCCCAGGTTTTCTTGAGCATAATCAGTAATGCCGATAAAGGCCTTATCATCTTCTATACGTACCCATTCATGCTGATCTGAATACAGTAAATCTTTTCTAATATCCATATTGTATCCCTCCAGATAATCATTATTATTTACGGGTTTTTTTCTTATAAAAAATATCCTTTGCCACCTGAGCTTTTACAGCTTTGTTGCGAATAAGAACATCAAAGGTCTCACCTGGATTGGCATATTGCTGATCGATAAGCGCCAGCCCAATATTCTGCTTTAACGTGGGTGCATGAAGTCCACTGGTAACATAACCAATGGTTTTTCCGTTTTTTTCGATTTCATAAGTCGAGCGCGGTATACCTTTACCAATCATTACAAATTCGACCTGTTTGCGCTCTGGTCCTTCTTTTTTCTGTTTTTGTAGCGCCTGCCGCCCAATAAAATCATGGCTATCAAGTTTGACAAAGAAGCCCAATCCAGCTTCATAAGGGGTGATATCTTCATTCATTTCCTGTCCGTATAAGGGCAGCTTGGCTTCCAGACGCAGGGTATCACGAGCACCCAGACCCACCGGACATACATCCTCGCCACCCGCCTTTAAGATTGCATCCCATACCCGGGGTGCATCCTGGGGAGATAGGTAAATTTCAAAGCCATCTTCTCCGGTATATCCTGTTCTGGAAACCATACAGGGATAACCATTAATCTTAACCTCTGGATGAAAATAAAAAAACTTTATTTCCTGCAGATCTATACTGCATAATTGCTGCAAAATATCCTGCGCCCTGGGTCCCTGCAGAGCCAGTTGCGCATAATGGGAAGAAACATCTTCCACCTGCAGATCATCAGGAGCATGCTTTTTGATCCATGCATAGTCTTTGTCTGTATTGGCAGCATTTACAACCAGCAAATAATGCTCGGTGGAATATTTATAGACCAGGAGATCATCAAGGATACCTCCATTTTCATTACACATTAAAGTATACTGCACCTGTTTTGCTCTGGCTTTTTCAATATCATTGGTCATCAGGTACTGAATAAAACTCTGGGCCTTTTCTCCTTTTACCTCTATCTCGCCCATATGGGAAACATCAAAAAGACCAGCACGGGTACGAACCATTTCATGTTCTTTGAAAATACCCTGAAACTGTACGGGTAATTCCCAGCCTCCAAAATCAACCATTTTTCCGCCTGCTTCCAGGTGTTTTTCATACAACGGCGTTTGTTTCAATTCCACTGACCAATCCCTCCTTGTCATCATCAAATATACCAAATCTATAGCAGTTGGGGATAGACATCAAGATTAATTTCTTTCATATCCAGCGTACCCTTGATTTCTACATCTATGCATAAATACCGCATCTAATTGCAGAACTATAAAAGTAAACAAAAACAGGGAAGAAAACGATTATTTTCCTCCCTGTATTAGTCTGCCCAGGAATCATCCCGACTAGTTAGCTAGCCTGAAAGTGCCGTCACCTGTTTACTCTGTGACAGACTGCCTGTCCTTCGGCTATAAAAGCTATTCTCCCCCAAGTCCTTCATCCGAAATCATATTTTTAATCTGTCCGACATGATTATACAAATCAAGATCATCTATTGCAAGAGGATTTGCATAATTTTCCGTTGACTTTTAGATTCAGGGATATAGATATACAATCGATGCGGCCAAACTGTTTTTTTCCAGCTGCAGTACCGCAAAGGATTCATGCCCTGCCAGACGCGGATAAACGGGACTGCCTGGATTGATAAACCAGATTCCCTCCCTCTGCTCACACAGGGGTACATGGGTATGCCCAAACACAACCAGATTAGCCTGCAGCTCCTGTGCACGGTAAAGCAAGCGCTGCATATCTCTTTTTACCCCATACTTATGACCATGGGTAAGAAGTATTCTATGCCCCTGATACTTCATCAGTTTCTCCCGGACAGATTCAGATCCGAAATCACAATTCCCCGCTACTCCATCCCAGGAAACATGCAGCTTATTAGCTAGGTATTCCCCATCCTGATAAAAGTCCCCGGCAAAGAAAAGATGTTCAATGCCCTGCCGCTCAAGATATGGAAGCAGCAAATCCGCTGCACCATGAGTATCAGATACGATTCCTATCTGCATTATTTCAGCTCCAGCGGTATCCATTCTGCCAGCAAGGTTTGAATCTGCCGCAGGGCTCTGCCCCGATGGCTGATGGCATTCTTTTCTTCAGGGATTAGTTCTGCAAAGGTACAGGAATACCCCTCCGGGATAAACAGGGGATCATAGCCAAAGCCGCCCTCACCACAGGGCTGGTAGGTAATATGCCCCCGGCAGATACCCTGAACAGTACGCACCTTCCCTTGAGGATCTGCAGCCGCTATTACACAAACAAACTGAGCTCCCCGCTCTTCCAGGGGAATATTTTTTAGTTCTCTTAATAACTTCTGGTTATTACTCTCATCGCTGGCATCAGGTCCGGAATAACGTGCGGAATAGACACCTGGTGCTCCCTGCAGGGCATCCACCATTAAACCTGAATCATCCGCCAGGGTTAGTTCCCCACTTAAGCGGGCATTTTCAAGGGCTTTCTTTACCGCATTTTCTGCAAAGCTCTCTCCATCTTCCACAACCTCTGGCAGTGGTGGTATATCGTTCAGACTTATCAGTTGTACCGGGTAATCATGTAAAATTTTTTGTATTTCCTGTAATTTATGCTGGTTACGAGTCGCTATCAGCAGACGCCTGCTCATGAATCCACCCTTCCCCTACTATTTGTTTTTGCAATACAATTAATTCTTCTATCCCCTTTTCCGCCAGGGCGAGAAGTTCATCCAATTCCTGGCGATCAAAGGGGTTACCTTCTGCGGTTCCCTGAATTTCTATAAACTCTCCGCTTCCAGTCATAACAACATTCATATCAACATCGGCCTGGGAATCCTCTATGTATTCCAGATCCAGGATCTTCTCCCCATCTACGATGCCCACGCTGATGGCAGCAACATAATCTCTAACCGGCCAGGAATCCAGGGTTCCACTCTGCTGCAGCTTCTGTAGCGCCAGGCACAGGGCGACAAAGCTGCCAGTAATAGAAGCCGTTCTGGTTCCTCCGTCAGCCTGCAAAACGTCACAATCCACCCAGATCGTTCTTTCCCCCAGCTTTTCCAGCTCTACTACCGCACGTAAGGAACGACCTATTAATCGTTGAATTTCCGAAGTGCGGCCGCTTATTTTTCCCCGGCTTGCCTCGCGCTGGGTCCTGGTTTCCGTAGAAGCTGGTAAAAGGGAATATTCTGATGTAATCCATCCCTGACCAGACCCTTTTAAAAAGGGAGGCACCCTATCTTCAACCATAGCTGTACAAAGCACGATCGTACCACCGGCCTCTATCAGTACAGATCCATCCGGGGTCCTGGTAAAGCCCGGGGTCATTTTTACTAAACGCATCTCATTATTGTTCCGATTAGAAGGTCTGCTCATTTTATCTCCACCTTATTTTTTCTAATTAGAAAACCATCATCACTATCTATATTTCTAAGGATCAATTTGAATATATGCTTCTATCCCTGCAATTTTAAAGGCAGGTCGCAGCCTGCCTCAATCATCTCTACCCTCCGTTTGTGAACGGCATCTCGTACAGTATATCAGTTCAATATATGGAATAACGTTTGCCCGCTTCATCACCAGTATGTAAATCATAAATAAGCTCTTTCGTCAAGGAGACTGCATCATCTTCATCAAGATCCTCCCCATTAGCCTCTGCTCTTATAACTGCAGACAAATACGGCGCGAAGCACAACCAGCCAAGTATACTACTACCGTCAACAGGCTTTTGTGCAGTATAGCTTAAAACTCAAGCCAGTTCAAAGATCTGCCTGCCATAAACACAACAACCGATAGCACCATTTAATTGACCATGCTGCAGTGCAATTACCTTTTGTCCGCTTTCCCTTTCTATAATTCTGGCCAGAGCCAAATTTTTTGATACGCCTCCCGAAAGTACAATAGTATCCGCTTTCATACTTTCTAACATACCAGCACAACGGCGATAAAGGGAGTAATTAATACCGGCAGCCAGCCGTTGACTATCATAGCCATCCACAATTTTGTTAATAATTTCGCTTTCGCCAAAGATGGCGCAGGTCGATACGAGCTCAACCGGATTTTCTTCATACTGAGAAATTTCCTCCAGGCTCATATGTAAGACCTCGGCCATGTTTTCTAAATAGCGTCCAGAACTAGCAGCACATTGGTCATTGCTCATTTGATCAACTGCTCTACATCTTTCCACACGTACAACTCTGATTTCCTGTCCCCCGATATCAAGCAGGGTAAAATCACTCAGGCCGGTTTGAAACACAGCCCCCTTAACATGGGCTTGAATTTCAGGAATATGAACAGCACCTTTTACCTGAACAGTAATCTTGCCAAATCCAGTAGCAACCAAGCGATCACGTGTTTCAAAGCCCAGATCATTAAGATCAATACGAAGACTCCCATGTCCTTCCTTACCAAAACGGCGATAGAAATCAATGCTGTCATAAATCTCAGCCGCTATAAGCTTTTCTCCCGACATTTGAATGATTTTCACAGTCCTCGATCCCAGATCCATCCCGATCATACTATTCCGCTCCTTTGGATGTTGCAACCCTCATACCCATATAACTTTTTACTTTGTTATTATTTTAACATATTAACCAGGGCTTCAGATCCGGGACGATTCAGTGCAGGGGTTTTATTGGCTATATAAGCTGCAGGCTTGCGAACTGTCAGCCAAGACAAAAAATTGAAGAAGAATACTTGATCAATCCTATGTATATTAAACGGTTTAGTCTTAGCCATCAAAAAACCTGCTCATGTGTTTGGGCCATAGCAGGCTTCCCTGGCAAGATCATTGACATTGAAAGTCATTAAAAAGACGGGATTATAAGATAATCTGACTGCGTTCAAGCTTGAACTTTTGGGACATCAGTACAGCGAAGTATCAATAGCCAATATTCAGTCCATAGGTACAGGTTCTACCTGTTGAATAATGTTTCCCAGCAGCTTCCGGCCTACCTGATAAAAAGATTGATCATTACCGCTTACATAAAACTCGTGCTGAGACAAATCCTCTCTCTGGCTGAAGATCTGTCTCTCCAGCATAATGCGATAGAGTTCTTCACTTGTTTCAGCAGCAGGATCCAATAAACAGATGTCTGCTCCAGTACAGTCTTTGATTACCGGTGCCAGAAAAGGATAATGCGTACAACCCATGATCAAGGTGTCAATTCCTTCTTTTAACAGCGGTGAAGTATAATCCTCCACTGCCCGGCGTGTTTCCGCTCCATCCAGCTGCCCGGACTCAATGAGGGGAACCAAACGAGTACAGGCGGTTTGATATACTTCAGCAGCTGGATTTATGGCCTTGATTTCTTTTACATAGGCCTGACTCTCTATAGTTGCTCGGGTGGCCATCACCCCAATTTTTTGTTTCTGGCTACAGCGTACAGCTGCTCTGGCTCCCGGCTTAACGACTCCCAGAATAGGAATCGTAATCTGCGACTGTAATATGGGTAAAGTGACCGAGGAGTGAGTCCCACAGGCCACTACAATTGCTTTTACATCCTGTTCAAGCAGGAAAGATATAATTGCCTGCGCATATTGAAAAAGTTGTTCTCTGCTTTTGTTTCCATAGGGTATATGGGCTGTATCTCCAAAATAAATAATTTTCTCCTTCGGCAGGCGCTGGAGCAGCGCACGTACAACAGTTAATCCACCCACTCCAGAATCAAACACTCCAATAGCTCGGTTATCACTCAATATTAAACACCTCTGTTGCCGCATGCAATAATTCATTACATACTTTATCACTTTTGTATAAGTGATGCCAGATTCCTATAAAACTGGTCAAAAAAATGAGATCAGGTGCCTGATCTCATTTTTTCCTGTTCCCTGCTTCTTTGATTTTATTGCCCGACCTTTACCATAGGACCAAATGAATAAAAGCCGGCCAGGGTCTCAACCTCTTTACCCTCCACACGAAAACTCACCTGTTGAATGGTAGGAAAAGCAGACAGGGATTTTACTATACTCTCCACCATCCAGCGCTCCTGCTGCTCAGTGGTAGCCCTGCTAACTTCCTGACTGAGGTCAATGATACAGGTTCCATCTTCCTTAATATTAATATCCAACAAGCGGGTTCCCCGGGGAAAAACATTCTTATGATCAGCTTGAGAAGAACCCTTCAAAAGTTCCTCTATAGTAGCCCGGGCAATCCCTTCTACTTTCTCAATATTACGTTCCTCTGCTACCAGACGTTTACCTTTGGCATCAGGATAATACAAGGTAATGGTAATAGATTCTACAGCGCTACGATCCTGCCGGGATCCTCCCTGTCCTTTTTCCTGTAACGATGAATTTCTCATCTCGGGGCTGAGCTTTAACAGGTCTTTCCACTCGTTGATCTGTCGGGACTCTACTTTATCGCATCCCCCGCTGAGCAAACAAATCCCCAGTACAAAAATTACAATAAGCATAAAGAAGTTTCGTTTCATACTTTCCATCCTCTCCCAAAGGTTCTGCTGATACCAGCATACGAGAATGATTGTCTTTTTATTCCAGTTATGGCACAAAAAAAAAGGAGTGCCCGCAGGCACTCTCCATTATGAAGGAGGAGTTATTAAAGCAAATCAAAATCATATGACATATTTCGCTTTATGTTTACTAAAAGTTTAGCCGATTTTATTTAAACCTGTCAATGGGTAAAACATTATTACGGATTTTGTGAAAGTTTGTTAGTAAACAACCAGCTAGGCCATCTGGGAATAATTCATTGTTTTTCGTTCATAACGTACAATATTGATCAAGTTTTCTTTATTGAGATCATCTACCAAATATAAGGCTCCTTCAGCTTTTTTACAGAGTTTCTCCAGGTAGATACGGTTAGATTCAATCCCAATACAGACAAAACGAATTCTCTTTTCCGCCAGCAGACCTGCTGCCTTGATGGCATCGGCTCCCGCATCCATGGTCCATAAAGGACTATTAGGCACCCCATCGGTAATCATAAGTAAGAGCGGATTGCGCAGACGGTTTTCTTCGATTAATTCAACAGATTTCATAATGCCATCAGCCATGGGCGTTAATCCTGCCGGCACAATGCTGGCCAGGCCTTCGTCAAGAACGGCCAGATTGCGGGTAAAGGGAACAACTACCCTGGCATTATGCTCCTGAAAGACAATCACGCCCACTTTTTCTTTTCCGGTTAAAAGCAAATGCTGAGCAAGAAAACAGGCGGCCTGCCTTTTTTCTCCTGCCATACTGCCTGATGCATCCATGAGCAGGCAGATATCAATCGGTATATAGCTTTTCTTATCATAGTAGTGCAGATCTTCTTTCTGTATGGAAAAACGTCCATCACCACGCAGGTAGGAGTTAATTTTTGCCTGTACAACGGTTTCCGGTACGGCCAGATCTCCTCCCCATCTGCCTTCAGTATTGGGTATGGTTTTATTGTAATTGGTAAAGTAAACCTGCGAAGCCCGGGTATCGATCTGCCCCACTTTTTTAAAGTGCCCGCGGCCAGAACCGGGGGTTTGGCGAATACTGCGACGAATTTCGGTCTCCAGTTCACACTGGTGTTTAATAATATACTGCTGCAGTTCTTTCCCTTTGGTAGTTAAACGCTTGCCCAGTATGGTATCTTTGATAATGCCCAGCTGTTCTAATTGTTCCACCTGATGTTCCACATCGCCCCATTTTTTCTTCTGTTGATCAATACCTTTTCTCTTTAGAAAATTGGTAGAATATGACTCCATAAATTCTTCGATTTCCGTTACACCGCCGAATTTCTCCGCCAGTTTAACAATCAACTGATTGACATTTTCCTTCTCCGGTAAAGGAGTAGCATGCTGACCTTTTAATTTTTTCCAGGGTAATTTAATGTAGCCGGCATAACTTTCTTCCGGCTGCTTTTGCTTACCATGACTGATATTTCGAACCCGGGCCAGTTCAACCCCTGACTCCAGAATAACTTCTTCAACCGCGGTGGCAATGATGTAAACTAGTTTGTATTCATCACGGTCAAAACGAGCCAGGATATGCACATGATCTAATCCTTCATCTCCAGGTATAAACGCCTGGGCCTCCCCTTGTAAGATATTATAAACGACTCCTTTGCCCATAGAGGTAGCAATATAGATGCGGTTAAGATAATCGACTACCATTTGAAACCGTTCCTCTTCAGCATATTTGAGCATCGGATCCTCATCCAGAAAATACTGATCCAGACTCAAAAAAATAGCCCGGGCTACATCACCTGGATGTATTTCTCCGGGTTTATGGTAGACATCGATATGCACAACCTGATCAGCATCAATATAATCCAGATATGTTTTGCCAGCATCACGATTGATCAGGATCTTAATTTGACCCTTAATCCTTTTCTCCGGCATCCTGGCATGCGCTTTACGGCTGATTACTACGCTTTCACCCAGGCGAATACCCTGATTCTGCCCTAAGTACAGCCCCAGATAATTCCCCACTGTAGTAGCCGTAGAAATATTTCCCTGTTTGCTATCCATATATTCCATCCCCCTTTCTAGATATCAGGGTTCAGGCTTTTCTCTGTATTAATCAATTCATTACGACCTATATCACGCAGCGGTTTACCAGAACTTTTAAAGTATTCGGAATCCGTCTCTGCTTCAGGCCTTTTACTCTTTTTACTTCTCAAGCTTACAATACCATCCCGGGCTCCCCGTGCATCCACATCGTTGATAATCTTCACCAGTGTATCCCCTTCCACACGATGCTTCAATACCTGGGGAATCATGCTGGTAACATCTTGAATCATGGCCTGATCGTGATTTTTAATAATACTGTGCAGCAGTGCTCCCTGCTGCATAGCTTCAATGGCCCTAATACTCTCCAGATTATGCCGTATATAGAGCCGGGCAATATAGTTTCTTAGAAAATCAGGCAGATCTGCTTTATTGTACTGCTCTGCCCACTTAATAATATTTTGGCGGTACACTTCATTTTCAGGTATCTCGGTATCGCTTTCCTGCTGATCTTGCCTGGCTTTGCGCAGCTTATACACATGTGAATTTTCCTTTAAAATTTGGGAGAGTACCTCTACATTGGTCGGACGCCCCATATAGCAAACCATGTCAAAGCGATCAGACAGCTGACGGCGAATTTCCTCCAGTGGACCGGGATCTTCATCGGGATTCGAAGCCGCCCATACTGAAACATTAACCGTTAAATCCACCAC
>DUSB01000161.1 GCA_012840625.1 Syntrophomonadaceae bacterium | reverse complement strand
GATCGAATGGCTTCCAGAATCCTGGGCATGGGTGATGTCTTGAGTTTAGTAGAAAAGGCTCAGGAAAACTTCGATGAAAAAAAAGCCCGGGAAATGGAAAGGAAAATACGCCAGGAAGAATTCACCCTGGAGGATTTTCTGGAACAGATGCAGCAGGTCCGTTCTATGGGACCCCTGGAGGATTTGCTGGGGATGATTCCAGGATTGGGCAAGCAAATGAAAAATATGCAGGCTGACATAGATGAAAAGGAAATAGCACATATTGAGGCCATTATTCAATCCATGACCCCGGAAGAACGGCGTAATCCTTCCATACTAAACGGAAGCAGGAAAAAACGCGTTGCCCGCGGCAGTGGCATGAAAGTACAGGATGTTAATCGACTGGTAAAACAGTTTGAAGAATCACGCAAGATGATGAAACAGCTTACTGACATGACTGCTAAAAAAGGCAAAGCCAGGGGCAAAGGAGTACCGATGCGTTTCCCGTTTTAATTCAAGCTCTAAATGATTAATAATGTAACCCTTACCAGGGACTTTAGTTTTTATAATAAATAAAAAGCAAGAGGAGTTAGGAGGTGACGACATGGCCACAAAAATCCGTTTAAAGAGAATGGGGGCTAAAAAGAATCCTTTCTATAGAGTGGTGATTGCAGACAGCAGAACACCTAGAGATGGCCGCTTTATTGAGGAAATTGGTGTTTATGATCCAACGACTACCCCTGCAACCATTAAAATTGATGAAGAGAGGGCGCTGCAATGGCTTGCTGATGGTGCAACACCGACCGATACGGCTAAATCGCTGCTAAAGCAGCAGGGCATATTAGCCAAATTTATTGAGAGCCGTAAGTAGTTATAAGCTGTGTGTAGTTTGAATAAGGGGTGTGAGAAAATGAAAGAACTAGTAGAATTCATCGCCAGGTCACTGGTCGATAGCCCCGATGATGTGGAAGTTACCGAGGTTGAAGGCGAGAGATCTATGATTATTGAACTGCGGGTCGCGCCTGATGATATGGGGAAGGTTATTGGTAAGCAGGGGAAGATTGCCAAGGCAATTCGTACCGTAACCAAGGCCGCTGCGGCTAAAGAAGGAAAACGAGTGGTCGTTGAGATTTTAAAATAGGGCAAAATAGGGCTAAGTACTTAGCCCTATTTTGTCATTGAAATATAAACATCTTTTGAGGTGATCCAGGATGGATCTGGTTAAAATTGGGCAGGTCGTTGGTGCACATGGTGTGCAGGGAACGATAAAAGTAGAATCTTTGAGTGCCTATCCGGAGCGTTTTCAACAATTGACCCGGGTTACGATCGCCAGGGCCAATCAATATAAGGAATATACGCTTGTATCCTGCAAGCAGCATAAATCCCTGCTTTTGATTACACTTGATGAAATCACCAATCGTGATCAAGCACTGGATTTAATAGGTGCTTACTTGTGTGTGCCCGAAGATCAAATTTACCCGCTGCCGGTGGGCGAGTATTATCATTTTCAGCTTATTGGTATGAAGGTCTACGATAAGAAACGCGGCTATCTGGGGGAACTTGATCAGATCCTGGAAACTGGAGCCAATGATGTTTATGTTATTCAATCACCTCAATATGGCGAAATGCTGATCCCGGCCATTCAAGCAGTGATTCAGGAAATAAATCTGGATAAACACACTATGCAGGTGGATTTGCTGGAGGGTCTCATCGAGGAAAACCACGTAGATTTCAGGAGAGAGCAAAAATGAAAATTGATATTCTGACCCTGTTCCCGGAGATGTTTACCGGGGTTTTCAGTAGCAGTATTATCGGTCGGGCCCAGGAACAGGGACTCGTAAACATTAATACTATAAATATTCGTGATTTTACCAGCGACCGCCATCGACAGGTAGATGATTACCCCTATGGAGGCGGAGCTGGTATGGTCATGAAGGTAGATGTATTGGCTGCGGCTATAAAAAGCATCTATAGCTCATCAAGTCACATCATTTATTTATCTCCCCAAGGAAGGATGCTGAATCAGAAAAAATGCGAAGAGCTGCTACAATACCAGCATCTGATCCTTTTGTGTGGTCATTATGAAGGCATTGATGAACGAGTGATGGCATGGATTGACGAGGAAATTTCCATCGGGGACTATGTATTAACCGGGGGCGAACTTCCGGCTATGGTTCTTACTGATGCGATTACCCGTCTTTTACCAGGCGTTATTGATCAGGATTCACCGCTGGAAGAATCCTTTGCCAATGACCTGTTAGAATATCCGCAGTATACACGTCCTCAAGCCTACGCAGGCATGGAGGTACCTGAAGTCCTGCTTTCCGGCCATCATGAGAACATCCGGCGCTGGCGAAAAAAGCAGAGTTTGCTGCGTACGCTGCTGAAAAGGCCTGATCTTCTTCTGGGCAAGGAGTATGACCAGGAAGAACGTCAGCTGCTGGAAGAAATATTATTCAGTGGAGAGAAGACCAAGTGAGAAGGGCGAAAGTGTATATTGCACTTTTACATTACCCCATGCGCAACAAAAATGGAGACGCCATTACCACTTCCGTAACCAACCTGGACCTGCATGATATAGCTCGGGCAGCCAGGACCTATGATGTGGATGGTTTTTGGGTGGTCCATCCGGCAGCGAAACAACATGCTTTAATTAAAGAGATTGTCAGGTACTGGCAGGAGGGGTATGGCGGTAGCTATAATCCAGACCGCCGCGAAGCATTCGCGCGCTTGCACATTGCCTATACCCTGGAAGAAGCTATTGCATCTATTCAGGCCCAAACAGGCCGGACTGTTCTTACGGTTGCTACTGATGCCTTTCCCCATGCTAAAACCATGCGCTGTTTAGATCTGCGCCATCGATTGCAGGAAGATCCGCAGGCCTATCTGATCCTTTTTGGAACTGGATGGGGAATGCAGGCAGAAAGTCTGGCCGCCTGTGATTGGGTTCTGGAACCTATACAGGCCGTCAGTGATTACAATCATCTTTCCGTACGCAGTGCAGTCTCTATCTTCTTGGATCGCCTATTAGGAGAGGATTGGTTTATTTGAGGTGTACTGCAGTATCTTCTGAGCTGGGAAAGGATGGCGCTGGAAACGGTGCCTTACACCAGCCTGACAGGCATCCGGATTCGGGAAATATCGGATTTTAGTAAATGAACATCTTTATCTTGAGATGCCCAGGGGGATATGGTACAATACACCTGTTATCTAGTAAAGGTGGTCCGCTGCATCATTATAAGGGGATGTATGAACACCTGTTAGAAGGAGGATCGTCATGAACGATATTATTCGCTCAATTGAAGAAGAACAATACAAAAATGATTTGCCGGATTTTGGGCCTGGCGATACCGTCAAGGTTCATGTAAAGGTGGTTGAAGGAGCCAGAGAAAGAATTCAGATTTTTGAGGGCACCGTAATGAAAGTTCGCGGCGCTGGTTTATCACAGACCTTTACCGTTAGAAAAATTGCCTTTGGGGTAGCCGTAGAGAGAACGTTCCCAGTCCATTCCCCCAGAATTGATAAGATCGAAGTTACCGGGCGCGGAAAAGTTCGCCGAGCCCGGTTATTTTATCTGCGTGAACGCACCGGCAAGAAAGCCAGAGTTAAAGAAAAAGGTTATTTCTAAAAACGAACTAGGTATAAGAAATCAAAGGGAAGGGATACCGCTGGCGGTATCTCTTTTTATATCCTGCTTTTTTATGCTTAACCGAAGGAAGTGATTCTGGTATGGTTATTAACTGGTATCCCGGGCATATGGTCCGTGCCCGGCGGGAAATTCAAGAAAATGTAAAGCTGGTGGATATTGTAGCGATTTTGCTGGATGCACGGGCTCCCTTTTCCTGTCGCAACCAGGATCTGGAGAACATGGTCCAGCATAAGCCCATCGTATATATTCTCAACAAAGCCGATCTGGCTGATGCGGATAAAACCAGAGAATACCTGCAACGTCTGTCCCGGCAGGGATATCTGACTGCTGCTATGGATTCTAACAGTGGTAAAGGTTCCCGGGAAGTAATGCAGGCTTTCAAGCAGGCTTATCAGCCCATCGCAGAGGATTTGCTGCGCAGGGGCAGAAGGGTTCGTCCTGCACGGGTCATGATAGCAGGAGTACCCAATGTTGGTAAATCAAGCTTTTTAAACTGTCTGGCGGGGAGGAAATTGGCTCAGACCGGTGCCAAACCAGGTGTGACCAGAGGAAAACAATGGATTCGAGTAAGGGATGATTTAGAATTTATGGACACCCCCGGTCTGATGTGGCCTAAAGTTGAGAATGAAGAGCAGGGATACAGGCTGGCATTGCTGGATATAGTAAGTGAGAATGCTTATAACCAAGAAGAAGTAGCACTCTATTTTATGAGTATTCTTAAACAGTATCCCCGGATTTTAAAAAAGAATTTCCCCGGCTTACCGGTACAGGATATGACAGAACTGGAGCTTTTACAGGCACTGGCAAGACAGCGGGGGTACCTTCTAAAGGGAGGAGAACTCGATTTGCTAAAAAGCTCCCGGGCTCTGCTGCTGGAATTTCGTCGTGGCAGGTGGGGGAGGATCAGTCTGGATGAATAAAAGCAGGCGAAGATTTTCACCTGCTTTGGTGCGCTATTATTTATAAAGAAATCTTACGACCTATGCTGTAGAAATCGGTACATACGGTATCCTCCGCTGATGTTTTTCACCTTGAATCCATTTTGCATCAGGATACGGCAGGCAATGTAGCTGCGCAATCCCAGGGCACAATGAACCAGGATTTCTCGATCGCGGGGAACTTGATCTAGGTGCTGGCGCAATTCATCCAGTGGAATGTTTATGGATGCCGGGATGGCACCCATTTTATTCCGTTCCTGCACCATACGAACATCCAGTATCACAGCTCCAGCTCTCACCTGTGCAGGTACATCTTCCCAGCGTATGACTTCCACATCATGAAGGACAATGTTTGCCGCCGTATAAGCGGTTAGATTGACGGGGTCTTTGGCAGAAGAAAAAGGTGGGGCATAGGCCAGTTCAAGCTCCTGCAGATCAAAGACTGTCATACCTGCTCGTATGGCGGTAGCGATGACATCAATGCGTTTATCGACTCCATCTTTACCAATAATCTGCGCTCCCAGTATTTTCCCCTCCTCCGGGGTAAAAAGAAGCTTAAAAGTCATCTGTTCAGAGTTGGGATAGTAGGTGGCATGGGAAAATGGATGGGTATGGCAGACACAATAATCGATGCCTGCTGATTGCAGAGCCGTTTCATTTAAGCCGGTTACGGCTACGGCCAGACCCATCACATCAACTATACCGGTCCCCTGTACCCCGGAGTAGGGAATAGGCCGGCCGGCTATATTGTTGGCAATAATCCAGCCCTGGCGGTTGGCGGGACTGGCCATAGGAAGCAGAACCTTTTCTTTACTCACAATATGTTGAGTTTCGATGGCATCACCGGCTGCATAAATAGATGGATCGGAGCTGCGCAGATACTCATCCACTTCAATACCGCCGTTTTGGCCAATTTTCAGGCCCGCTTGTTCTGCTAGCCAGACTTCTGGTTTCACCCCGGTTCCCAGAATGACCAGATCAGTATCCAGTACTTTACCGCTTTCCAGGACGACCTGCTCTACTTCATCCTGACCGGTAAATTCAAGTGCTTTTTCGGACAGGTACAGCTTTATACCCTGATCGCTCAGGTGCATATGAATAATGCTGGCCATATCAGGATCGATAGCTCCCATTACCTGTGGTGCGGCTTCAACCATACTGACCTCCAGGCCAGAATGATACAGCATATCGGCCATTTCCAGGCCGATATAACCAGCTCCCACCACTATAGCCCGGGGGTTTTCTGTCTGGGAATGTAATTGCTGTACATGGGCTTTAATTCTATCTGAGTCCGGTATATTTCGCACCGTAAATACATTGGCTTTATTAACACCTTTAATCGGGGGAATGATGGGGCTGGCTCCCGGACATAAAACCAGATAATCATAGGTTTCCCGGTATTTTTCACCGGTGCTGAGATTGTGCACCTGGACTTCTTTGGTCTGAGGGTCGATAGCCATCACTTCGGAAAGGTTTCTTACATCAATGTTAAAACGAGTATACATAGATGCAGGTGTCTGAATTAACAAATCCTGGCGATTCTCAATAACGTTACCGATGTAATAAGGAAGACCACAGTTGGCAAAGGAGATGTTTTCGCCCCGTTCAAATATAATGATTTCAGCCTGTTCATCCATGCGGCGCAGGCGTGCAGCGGTACTGGCTCCCGCTGCTACCCCGCCAACAATAATCACTTTTTTACTCATAGATTCCATCCTTTCCCAATGATTTTATCCGGTTACTTTAAACTATTATCCACTATATCGCACTTAAAATAAAAGAAAAATCTGGGAAATACTTGAGTCAGAACTATAATAACCTTATGCTATAATAAACAATTATGGGTTTAAAAGGGTGGTTTATAAAACATGCATGCATATACGAATTTATTTTCACCCGGTCGGATTGGAGCCATGGAAACAAAAAATCGGATTATTATGGCTCCCATGGCTACCAATCTCTGTTATATGAATGGTGAAGTCAGTGATGATCTGGTGGCTTATTATACAGAACGTGCTTATGGAGGCGTCGGTTTAATTATTGTGGAAGCCTCCTGTATAGATCCCCCGGCAGGGCGGGAAGGACCTGGACAGCTTAACATCCATGATCCTGGCCTCTTACCGGGATTGTATCGGCTCTGTGAGGCCATACAAAGCGCAGGGAGTCGTGCCTTTATCCAGCTTTTTCATGCCGGACGCCAAACGAATCGCTTGCTTACCGGGGGCATGGAACCGGTTGCACCTTCAGCCATTGCCTGTCCCAAGATGAAAGAACAGCCCAGAGCTCTATCAAAAGAGGATATCTATCAGCTGGAAAACAAATTTGTGCAATCAGCTGCACTGGCCGCACGTGCTGGCTTTGATGGCGTAGAATTACATGCTGCTCATGGTTATCTGATTAATCAGTTCCTCTCCCCGGAAAGCAATCAGCGCAGCGATGAATTTGGCGGTTCGCTGCCAAATCGCATGCGTTTTCTGCTGGATATCGTTAAGAAGATAAAAGAAAGTTTGTCCGGACTGGCTCTCTCCGTACGTCTTAACATCGATGATTTTACCCCCGGGGGCTTGCAGATGGAAGAAAGTCTGCAGGTATGTCAGGCCTTAGAACAGGCAGGAGTCGATCTCATTCACTGCTCCTGCGGTACCTATGATTCTGGTTTAACCAGCATTGAACCGGCTTCCTATAAAGAGGGATGGCGGGTGTACCTGGCTGAAGCGGTCAAAGAAGTGGTGCAGATTCCCGTAGTAACAGGGGGCATGATCCGTGAACCAGACTTTGCGGAAACTATTCTTCAACAGCAAAAGGCTGATTTTATATTCCTGGGGCGTCCATTGCTGGCAGATCCTTTCTGGCCACAGTTAGTAAAAGTAGGCTATCCAGAGGCAGTGCGCCCCTGTATATCCTGCAATAACTGCATTGGGAATAATTTTCAGGGACTGCCGATTCGCTGTGCGGTAAATCCCTATACGGGCAGGGAAAAGCACAGGAGCAGCCAGAAAATTAATAAACCTGCATATGCTCTTGTTATTGGCGGAGGTCCGGCCGGTATGCAGGCAGCCATCAGCCTGCAGCAGCGCGGTTTTCATGTTCAGCTTTATGAAGCGCAGGAGGAATTGGGTAGAACCTTAACACTGGCTGCCGCCGCTCCTTACAAAGGACAGATTGCTGTTTTGCGGCAGCATTTGCTTTTTCAGCTGCGGCAAACAGCAGTAGAGGTGCATACTGGAACCGAATTCAGGCCTGATACCCTGGCTGCGGTGGGCAGTCCTGATTTTATTCTGCTGGCTACTGGAGCGCGTCCCATTGATCCACCCGCAAGCAGCAGCTCAGATCTTCCCGTGCTTTTGGCCGCGGATATTTTAGAAGGAAAAATCCCGGACGGAGCCAAAAAGGCCGTGGTTATCGGAGGAGGCAGTACTGGATGTGAGGTAGCTGCCTATCTGCTGGAGGCAGGACTGGAGGTATCACTGGTGGAAAAAAATACTCGTCTGGCGGCAGGAATGGAACTAAAAAATCGTAGGGATTTACTGAATCGACTGCAGGAATCCGGGTTAATTTCTTATTGTGGCTATCGCCTTACCGGGCTCAATGGACGCAACGTAATCATCGATAAGATAGATATAGAGCCCCGGAGCATTGAAGCTGACTTGCTGGTTTGGGCGGTGGGCTATGAGTCCAATCAAAGCTTATATCATCGCTTAAGAGCAGTTCATCCGCGTGTATACTTGATCGGTGATGCCAGCCGTGTAGGAGATATTTTCTATGCGTTAACAGAGGCAGAATTCACTGCTGTGGCTATAACCCGCTTGTGGCAAGAGCTATGCCAGCGAGGTGGACAATTATGAGGACCAAAAAAGCGACTAATATTGATATAATCCAGGAACAGCAGCGGCTGGAAAAATTGTTTCGCTATGAGGATATGGCACTGCATGCAGGCTACCAGTACATTGCCGGACTTGATGAGGCGGGGAGAGGGCCGCTGGCCGGTCCGGTTGCAGCTGCGGCAGTTATATTGCCCCGTGGCTGCTATCTTCCAGGAGTAAATGACTCCAAAGCCCTCAGTGCTAAAAGGCGCCGTCATCTGTCCGGGATGATAAAACAGCAGGCAATAAGCTGGGCAGTTGCTATGGTAAGCCCGGCACGAATTGATGAAATCAACATACTGGAAGCTACCCGGCAAGCAATGAAAGCAGCGGTCGAGTCCCTATCTATGCCACCGGATTTTTTACTCATTGATGCGGTACATTTATCCGATATAGATATCAAACAGTATGCGCTGCTTAAAGGGGATACATTAAGCATTTCCATAGCTAGTGCCTCCATACTGGCTAAGGTGGAGCGTGATCAAGTGATGCAGTTCTATGATCAGCTCTATCCTGAGTATGGATTTGCCAGACATAAAGGCTATGCAACCAGACAACATCTCCAGGCACTGCGAAGCTACGGACCCTGCTTGATTCATCGCCGCAGTTTTGAGCCTGTTCGTACCATAATAGGAGGAAACCATGAATTTCAACCAGGTCTCTTTGAAGAATAATATCCTGCAGCTGCAAAGCGCTGGCCAGGAAGGGCTGCTTTTAAATAAAGGAGAACTGCTGCGTGGACAGGTCCACAGTGTAGCAGAAGATGGACTGCTTACGCTGTTCATTAAGGGACGCTTAATTGAGGCGTCTACAGAAGTTTTCGTTCGACCGGGGCAGCAGCTGCTGTTACTGGTTGATGAAGTCATAGATGGAAAGGTTTATCTGAAAATGGCCCCCCCTGAAGCCCGTGTAGATTTTGAACGGGATAAGATTACTGCTAACCTCAGGAATCTGGGGATTAGAGCTGACGACGACACTATTAAAATGGCGCAGAAACTACTGGCAAACAATCTGCCGGTCACCAGGGAGAATTTGAGCACTTTACGCCAGTACCTGACCTTTATGGGCGCTAAAAATGAGCAGAACTTAAATGCAGCGGCTTTTGCTATGGCCCGGGGAATTAAGAGCCCGCAAGGGATACAGGCTTTGAGCAGCTTTCTGGGCACCCAGCCACAAATGCCCGGCCTGCTGCAGCAGCTGCAAACCTGGCTGGAGATTTTAAGCTCTATCCGCTCAGGAGCAGATAGCTCCCCACAGTCAAAAAGCACCATACCCAACCCATCCACATCAGCTTCGCTTCAGCCCCAGGATGCTGGTGAACAGAAGGCAGCCAGCAGCCCGGTTACAGGTATGGCGAACATGGCGAAAAGCCCTGCAGGCAGAGCTTCTGTAGCCCAACCAGCAGCGGTTTATCTGTCCTCCGAAGAGGGCCTGGAAGAAACTATCGCTACCGAAAGAAAAGATGCAGCGATGAATCAAGGTACGCTAAGACCAGAAGTAACTGTACGGGAAGCCGGTAGAAACATGCGTATAGCACTATCCTGGCTGCAGTCCTTACCGGGTCCGGTACTGGAGAAATCTATTATACCGCTCCTGGATGGAATAATCCGCAGTTTAGCCCTGGGAGAGGAAGAGCTGTCAGGCAGCCTGCCACAAAAACTGCAGCTGCAGAATGCACGTGAAACCCAGGTAATAAGAGCTATTCAGCTGTTGCAGGACATTCTGGAGCAAGAACGTCTGCCCCAGCGCATACCGGAACTCAAAGATCTGGCTTTGCGCCTGGAGCATCTGCAGCGAGAAGTGGGGGGCCAGCGTATTATGAATGCGGTAATGCATAGTCCCATCGAGTCCAATCCCCAGTATTACTATCTGGCTCTGCCAATTCGCCTGGAAGATCAATACCATCTGGCAGAACTTTGTATTCACCATGAGGGCAGAAAGAACTTGAAGGATATGGACCAGATCCGTTTTGTAGTATCATTGGATACTATTTCTTTGGGGATTGTACTTTTTGATGTTAGCTGGAAACGATCAGGCGAGATTACGCTGCAGGGATTGGTAGAAACTCAGGCCGCTTGTGATTTCATGAATAAAAACATGAGTCTGCTGCTGGAACGCCTGCAGGGACTGGGCTATCGTGTTCATAATCTGGGGATGCGTCTGCCGCAGGATGCGGCAGAGATGCAGGTCAAACCAGTTATTTCTCCGGCACAGCCAGCAACACATCCTATAGGGATTGATGTACGTATATAGCCAGAGGAGGTCATGCTAATGACTGAGAAAAGAGAACGAGCCCAGGCGGTAGCACTCCGTTATAACCCGGAGCAAGATACAGCCCCGCTTATAACTGCCAAAGGACAGGGCTATCTGGCAGAACGGATTGAACAAATAGCCCGTGAAAGTGGGGTACCTATCCGTCAGGATGAAGAAATGGCAGAGTATCTTATGGCTCTTGATTTATATACCCAGATTCCTCCGGAACTTTATACCGTGGTAGCAGAAATACTGGCTCATATTTATGCCATGGATCAGCGCTATAGGGGGAGGTTAAGGTGAAGAAAACATTAGGTGCGAAAGGTGAAGACCTGGCAGTACAATTCCTGCAAAAGCAGGGATATCATATTCTGGAACGAAATTACCGTACCCGCTACGGGGAAATTGATATCATCTGTACCCACCAAAAAAACATTGTTTTTGTCGAAGTGAAATCACGTCGCAGTTTCAAATATGGCCATCCGGAAGAGGCCATTACCAGCACTAAGATTGCCCATATACGTAAAGCATCCTTGCATTATCTAAGTGGGAATTCCAGCTATTATGAAGAGATCCGCTTTGATGTGATAAGCATTGATTTCTCCCGGCAGCCTCCCGCCCTTCATCATCTTATTGCCGCATTTTAAGTTCCAGCAGCAGAGGGTAAGCCGCCTTATACCACCTGCTTCTTTCTATTTAGCTTTAGATGTGATATAATCCCATAGATTTAACCATATAAAAATATTTTTTACAAAATAGCAGTTGGAGGAAATGATTGTGTTAATTTATGGCAAGGAAATCCGAGAAGAAATCAAGCAGCGAGTTCGGACTGCTGCCAGCACCAGATCCATGGTCCTATCTGTGGTAAGTGTTGGAGAGGATCCAGCCTCTCAAGCCTATGTAAAAGGCATTCGTCGTTTTGCAGAGGATACGGGAGTACAATGCAATCTTATCAAACTGCCCGAACATTGTACCGAAGAAGAACTACTGCGTATGATTGAAGCCTTGAACCAGGATGATTATGTTACCGGAATTATGCTGCAAACACCACTTCCCCAGCATATAAGTGCTGATCGTATTACGGAAGCCATCCATCCCGGCAAGGATGTAGAAGGGATCCATGTACAGAATCTTGGCCATCTGGTGAACCGTACCGCCTGGATTAAGCCTTCTACTCCCAAAGCGGTGGTCCATATGCTGAAAAGTAATGAGGTTGAACTGGAAGGTGCCAGGGTGACCATTATCGGTCGCAGTGCCATTGTAGGAACACCTCTGGCATTGATGCTTATGGATGAAGATGCTACCGTTACCCTCTGCCACAGCCGCACCCGTGACTTGAAGAAGATCAGTTTGGAAAGTGATATTCTGATTGTTGCTGCCGGGCGGGAGAACCTAGTTACAGATGACATGGTACATGAAGATATGGTGGTCATTGATGTAGGGACCAATTATAATGCCCAGGGGAAAATGGTGGGTGATGTCAGTCAGGCAGCCAAGGAAAAAGCTCGCCTAGCCTCGGCTGTTCCTGGTGGAGTAGGCACCATTACCGTAGCCGAGCTTTTTGACAATCTATGCATACTGGCTGAACAGGCATAAAGTTTTATGAAGTATAAACAGGTGGCCGGGATGTTTTTGTCCCGGCCGAACAGCTTTTAATATAAGGGCAGCCAGCATACCCGGGGACTTTCCTTACGGGCTGCCATACGCTCTTTACCCGCTTCATATTCCATGCGTTCCGCCTCATTTTGTATAAGCAGAGGTTCAAGCTGTTTAGGCTGCATCGCTTCATCCAGAGCGACAAAAATAAAATAGGCAGTCATGCAGCATTGTTTGGTTCCCTCCATTAAATCCTCAGCATCAATGGTTACAGCAATCTCCATGGAGCGGTTTGATACATAGGTAAGGTAAGCTGAACAGGTGACCAAATTTCCTACCATCACTGGAGCGTGGAAGTTGATGTTATCAATTCCCGCGGTGACGACAATAGCTCTTGAATGTCGTGTAGCACAGGCACCGGCACAGTTATCCATCATTTTCAATAGCTCACCACCATGAGCTGTACCCGCTGGATTGGTCTGGGCTGGTAGAATAATCTGGCTTAATTTAACTGCTGATTCTTCAATTGTTTTACCCTTTGGCGACATTACATTATCACCCCTTTTATTACCGTTAATGAAAATTTATGTCATAAAGCTATTTATAGTATAAAGCAAAATGTAGGAAATAGTTTTATGAATCTTGGCCCCAGTATTTCATAGCCGGGCATTTTATGTTAGGCTATACTAATATCATTTTGTAATTTAAGGAGAGCAGCCATGGATCAAGAACAAGTACAAAATTATGAAATTGAAGGGATGAGCTGTGCCGCTTGTGTTAACCGGGTAGAACGAGCTTTAGAAAAAATAGAGGGGGTAGAGGAAGCCGCGGTCAACTTATCCACTAGAAGAGCCTCGGTTCGCTACCGGGGAGAATTATCTCCCGCTACGATAGTGGAGGCAATCGAAAAGATTGGCTATGAAGCTTACCCTATTGACGATACAGCAACGCTTCATGAAAGCAAAGAACTTGACTCTCTGTACAGAACCTTTTGGATCTCTTTGTTTCTCAGTCTGCCCCTGATGGCCAACATGATTCTTATGGTAACTGGAATTGAAAGCAGAGTGCTGGGGAATTTCTATTTTCAGGCTATCCTGGCCACCCTGGTTCAATTTGGTATAGGATATCGTTTTTACCGACAGGCTTATCTGGCGGTGAAGAGCGGCGGAACCAATATGGACGTTCTGGTGGTGCTTGGTACTACCGCAGCCTACTTTTATAGCCTGTATAATGGACTGGCCCTGCATGAATGGAATCATACTTACTTTGAGAGTTCGGCCACCATTATTACCTTGATTCTGCTAGGTAAATACTGGGAAGAAAAGGCCAAGTGGCGTACCACTGAATCGCTGCGTGCCCTGCACAGCCTGCAACCTGCTACTGCTACGGTGCAGGAAGGATCAGAATTAAAAGAGCTTGATATCAGGGCTTTGCGCCTGGGGGATCATGTGCTGGTACGCCCCGGGGAGAGAATTCCGGTTGATGGTCAGGTGATAGAAGGAGTGGCCAGTGTAGATGAGTCTCTATTAACAGGGGAGAGCCTGCCCATAGCAAAAAGAACTGGTGATTTCGTAGTGGGGGGCAGTATGAACCAGAATGGTAGCATACTGGTAGAAGTACAGCGTTTGGGAGCAGATACCATGCTGTCCCGTATTGTTAAGATTGTCGAGGATGCCCAGACGCATAAGGCGCCCATTCAGCGTTTAGCTGATCAGGTAGCGGCGGTTTTTGTTCCAGCGGTACTGGGGGTGGCGCTGCTTACACTGGTACTGCATCTCCTTTACCAGCATCCAGCTGATCTGGCTTTGCGCAGTATGGTAGCGGTACTGGTGATTGCCTGTCCCTGTGCCCTGGGTCTGGCTACCCCTACCGCCATCATGGTAGGAACGGGGCGAGGGGCTTCCCAGGGGATTTTAATTAAAAATGGAGAAATTCTGGAAAGAACCCATAAGGTTTCAGCTGTTATCTTTGATAAAACTGGTACCCTGACCCGGGGACAGCCGGAGCTCACTGATGTACTGCCACTTCAAGGGGATTCGGTTCGCGATATTCTATTTATGGCGGCTATAGCGGAGAAAAGATCCGAGCACCCTATGAGCCAGGCTATTATGCAGGCGGCTGCTCAGCAGGGGCTGGACACCATTCCCGACCCGGATCATTTTGAAAACATAGTAGGATATGGCATCACCGCCCAGTCTCATGGTAAAAATATTGTACTGGGAAATGAAGCCCTGATGGAGCGGGAGGGGATTGCTTATAAGGATCAGCAAACGAAAAGTACTGCCCTGCAGCAGGCAGGCAAAACGGTTATGTTCCTGGCTGTCAACGGCGAACTTATAGCCCTCCTGGCGGTATCAGATCCCATTAAGGAGGAGGCAGCTACAGTAGTTGATAAGCTCAAAAACAATGGGATGCAGGTCTATATGCTTAGCGGTGACCGGGAGCAAACCGCCCGGGCGATAGCAGCTCAAGTAGGGATTGAACATGTACTGGCAGAAATACCCCCTGAACGTAAGGCAGAAGAGGTGCGGCGGATTCAGCAGCAGGGGGAAACAGTGCTTATGGTGGGAGATGGGGTTAATGATGCTCCCGCCCTGGCGGTTGCTGATCTGGGTATTGCGATTGGGACTGGAACCGATGTGGCCGCTGAAACAGCAGATATGGTTCTGGTAAGTGGCGACCTGCGCGGCATTATCACCGCTCTATCCCTATCAAAAAACACCCTACGGATTATAAAACAAAATCTTTTCTGGGCCTTTTTTTATAATATAATTGGTATTCCAGTAGCAGCAATGGGTTTTCTGTCGCCCATCATTGCCGGAGCTGCCATGGCCTTCAGTTCTGTATGCGTGGTCAGCAATTCCCTGCGTTTGCACCGGGTACCTATTTAACAGTGATATGGTTGGTAAAAAAGAAAGCCAGCCCGGCTTATAAGTCTGGCTGGCTTTCTTCATCTGCATATAAATCATAGGGTGTAACTTGATAGACATAGTAATTCAACCAATTATTAAACAGTAGATTGGCGTGACTGCGCCAGCGTACCACCGGTTCCTGCTGGGGATCATCATTGGGGAAGGTATTGCGGGGTAGCTGTATATCTTCTCCCCTGGCCAGATCTCTTTCATACTCCTGTTTAAGGGTATTGGAATCATACTCAGAATGTCCGGTAACAAAAATATATTTTTTATCCTTGCTGGCCACCAGATAAACCCCTGCCTCCTCGGATTCGGATAGAATTTCCAGATCAGGTACCTGTTCGATTTCTTCCCGTTTAATTTCTGTGTAGCGGGAATGTGGTACCCAGAACTCATCATCGAACCCCCGTAAAAGCTCACAATGGCGATTGTTGACGGTATGCTTGAACACTCCAAACATTTTCCGGGGCAGTAAATAGTTATGAATACCATAATGGTAGTATAATGCTGCCTGTGCAGCCCAGCAGATGTGGAAGGTGGAGGTTACATTATCTCTGGTATAATCCATGATGGCAGTTAATTCCTGCCAGTAGGCTACATCGCCAAAACGCATTTTTTCCACCGGCGCACCGGTAATAATCATTCCATCATATTTTTTACCCTTAATTTCGCTGAAGGTCTTATAAAAGGTCTTTAAATATTCGACTGGTGTGTGCTGCGATGTATAGGTTTCGGTATTAATTAAATCAATGTTCATCTGCAAAGGGAAATTGGAAAGCAGACGCAAAAGCTGAGTTTCGGTAACACTTTTCAAAGGCATTAAATTAACAATAGCTATTTCCAGTGGGCGTATATCTTGATGAACTGCCCGTGGTTGATTCATAACAAAAATATTTTCCTTGATGAGTGTGTTTGCCGCCGGCAGATTTGGTGGAATGATTATCGGCATAAATATATCACCCTTCCTAACATGATTTATGAGGATATTTTTAAGTGTGGCTTGCTTTCTCCAGAGCCTGATCAAAATCAGCCAGGATATCATCAATATCTTCCAGACCAACTGAAACCCTTATCATATCCGGGGTTACCCCCGAAGCGCGCTGTTCCTCTTCGCTTAGCTGCCGGTGGGTAGTACTGGCTGGATGCAGGACCGAAGTACGAATATCACCTAAATGTATAACCAGAGCAGCCAGTTTTACATTGTTGATAAAGGTTTTACCGTTCGCCAGTCCGCCTTTTACTCCAAAGGTTAAGACGCCTCCACTGCCTAAAGGTAGATATTTTTGAGCTAATTTATGACTGTGATGCGAAGCCAGACCGGGATAGCTTACCCATGCTACCTGCGGGTGTGATTCCAGATATTGGGCCAGTGCAAGTGCATTGGCACTATGCTTGGCCATCCGCAGGGAAAGTGTTTCCAGTCCGATATGCATGAGAAAAGCATTAAAGGGGCTCAAACAGGTTCCCAGATCACGAGCCAGCTGGTAGCGGGCTTTAGTGATGTAAGCCTGCTGACCAAATTTATCCCAGAAACGCAGACCATGATAACTGGGATCAGGTTCTGTGATTTCCGGGTACTTGCCATTATCCCAGTTATAATTTCCTCCGTCGATTACTACACCTCCCGTACTGGTGGCATGTCCATCAATATATTTAGTGGCTGAATGGACCACAATATTGGCACCATGTTCGAACGGGCGGCATAGATACGGACTGGGGAAGGTATTATCAATAATCAATGGTACGTCCATCGAACGAGCAATATTACTAAATTTTTCAAAGTCCAGTACATTAAGGCCGGGATTGCCAATGGTTTCCGCCAACAGTGCCCGAGTATCAGGACGGAAAGCCTGCATAATTTCTTCCGCCGGAGCTTCGGGATCAACAAAACTAACCTCGATACCAAGTCGCTTAAACGTTATCGATAGCAGGGTATAGGTTCCTCCGTACAGAGTGCTGGCAGCTACAATATGCTGGCCGGCCTGGCAGATGTTTAACAAGGCAATGGTACTAGCTGCCTGACCGGAGGAGGTAGCCACAGCCCCTACCCCACCTTCCAGCAGTGTAATTCGTTCTTCAAATCCCGCTACCGTAGGGTTGCTGATGCGGGTGTACATATGGTCATCTACTTCCAGGTCAAATATTTTAGCCAGATAGTCGGCATCTTCATAGTAATAAGTGGTACTTTGATAAAGGGGTAGAATACGTGGCTCGGTGGGTTTGGGATCCCAGCCGCCATGCAGAGCACGAGTAGAAAACCCCCACTTCTTCTTATCCAAGCTTCATTCCTCCTTAAGTATTGGTCGGTACCGGTGAGAAATTATAAAGGCTGTTCCTATGAGATAAGAAACAGCCTTGACAATGCAAATTGCTGAACTCTTATCTCTCAGGACTCATTATCCTGCAGGAATTGGCACATTTCCAGGGTTCTGGCTGTTGCCGGGTGTCATCGGGCCCGTCCCTCAACCGCTCTTGATAAAGAGTTTTAAATTATTTATTTTATATTGTACGAGTATACAGCATATTCATAAGAATGTCACGTATTTTAGAAGGCGCCATGTGGAGAAAGGGTTTGCAGATTAGAATCGGACCTTTTACAATAGAAAAACAGCAATTAATAAGGGGGAGTGGTGATGAGAGAATATCTACAGGCAACAGCCTTTTTAGATGCTGATCATCCGGATATCATCCATCAAACTATGCAGGTGGTTTCATCGGCACAGCATGAGACGGAAAAGGCCGTTCATATCTTTTACTTTGTACGGGATCAAATTCGTTACAATATGTATGCCTGTGTGGCGGACGCCAAAACACTTAAAGCTTCTTATGTCTTACAGCAGGGGGAAGGTTGGTGTCTGCAGAAAGCAATCCTTTTTACCGCCATGGCTAGAGCAGCTGGAATTCCCAGTCAGCTTATTCTTACCAGCATCAAAAATCATAAAGCCCCACCAGAAGTATGGGATTTAATGGGCAGCAATATTTTCTTTCCTCATGCCTATAATCTGCTTTATCTGGACGGACGGTGGGTCAAGGCGGCGGCAACTTTTGATGCCGATCTCTGCAGGAGGTTAGAAGTATCAGCGGTAGAATTTGATGGGCGCAAGGATGCTGTGCTACCGGCCTATGACAAGCTGGGTCAGCCCTTTATTGAGTACATCGGTCCAGAAAAAGCTGTTTCTGATCTTCCTCTTTCATGGATTCTGGAGCGCAGTATGGAGATATACAAGGACTACTACAAGAACTGGATAAAAGAAAGTTAGAAGCTTGAGCACCAGCCCTCACTTATTTGTTCAGTTTTCTGCTATCCAGGAACAGCTTGATTCTTTTTTGTGGTTCTCCATTAGCAAAACATTCGCCCCATAAATGAGATTCATAAGCCATACTGGTACCACTGGTACGGTAGCCCTCTATCGCAGACATCTTGACAGAGGACGTAGCCGCAGGGTGGTAGCGGGCAATTTTTTGGGCGACCTCCATTGTCAGCTGCTCCAATTCTTCCGGAGCGGCAACTTGATAAACCAGTCCCCACTCCAGCGCTTTTTCAGCCGTAATGGCCTCGCCTAACAGCATGATTTCCATGGCTCGCTGTCGCCCGACTAAAAAAGGTAAACGCTGTGATCCACCCCATCCCAGGCAGAAGCCAAACTTTACTTCAGGATGCATAAAATAGGCCTTGGAGCTGGCAATCCTGAAATCGCAGGCCCAGGCCAGCTCTGCCCCACTCCCAATCGCCGGGCCATTGATGGCAGCAATGACCGGGCAATGCAGTGCTTCGATTTTGTTCATTAATTTTTGTCCCATGCGGGCGCTTTGAGTGGCCGCCATTTTATTAAAATTTTGAGCCAAGGCAAGATCGGCTCCGCCAGCAAAAGCAGGACCTTTTCCGCTTAAAATGCTGACGGCAATGTCTTGATGTTCTTGAATCCAATCAAAAGCAGCCTGTAAATCCATAAGTAATTGTTTATTGAAGGCATTCAGTGCTTCCGGGCGATTAATATAAACCAGTGCAATATTGTCCTGCTGTGCAAACAGTACAGTATCCAGTTCCATCATAAGCCCACCTCCGATTATAAATTCAACGTAAAATTTAACTGCCAGGATGCCTGCGTAATTTCGGGGCAGGGCTCCTCCTCCCCTCCATCGAAACACGACGATGAGATGATTTTATAATCTGAGCATACTGCCAGAAATCCGAATTAAAATCTGTGTAGAAAAGCTAAAGGCTTAAAGCACCACCTTTTGAAGCTCAAAGCCCTTTCTTGGTGGTGACAAATTTGATCAAGCCAGCATCAGTTTCTATTAAATTCCTGCAAATACATATATATATTAACATACATTTATATTACATTATTTTATTCCACAATTAAATATAACTGGAGCGCAGGCTTATAAATTGGAGTATCATGCGGTGCTAAAGAAAAATTCTGCTTAACAAAAAACAGATCCAGAAGAACTGAATCTGTTTAATAACCTCAGCCAGCAGATAAGCTGACCGTCTTTTATTCAACCAGGATAAGTTTTCCTACCTTACCGTAGGTTTTGCTGACATCCTTGACCGACATATTTACCCTGCCATCAGCATAGAGAATGTGTTTTAGCTCTGCCAGGTGTTTCCTGGGAATAACAATGCTCAAAACCAAGCGCTCTTTTCCTTCTATTCCGTAACCTTTAAATGTAGTTACAGAATAGCCTTTATCTCGCAGGGTATCAGCAAGCATCATTCCTTCATCCAGGTGCTTATTCACTGTAATTTCTATGGTTCCTAGCGCCAGCTTGTTATCAATGATGTTACCGAGGAAAACCCCCAATACCCTTCCCAGTGCGAAAGCAAAGAAATACGTTAATGATCCGCCTGCAGCTACCAGTCTGACCGTATACAAGAAGATGAGCGCATCCAGCATAACGGTTATATAAACAGGTCGTATCATGCGTTTGGAAAGGAAAATGGTCTTTAAATTCCCTAATGTTGTGCTGAGTGTATTCAGCGAAAATACTAATAATAAATTAAAAATCTCTGTTATTGAAATCTCTCCTTAAATATATATTTATTTCATAGTCAAGTTTTGCATAAATCCATTCGTTCCTTAAGCATCATTAGGATGAACGGGGGAGTTTATGAACAAGCACCTGTAATTTGGGCACCAACGTAATATAATATCACGTAAGTTAGTAAAAAGTCAAGGAAATATTAAAATAGTCTTTGGTAGCGAGTTTAAATTGTCACGGGGATCGGGTTCTAGCTACCCCAGTACTTTCGATCCAGACTACGGTACTGAATGGCTTCGGCCAGATGTGGCAGCTGGATTTGTTCTGATTGTTCCAGATCAGCAATGGTACGGGATACTTTTAATATACGATCATAAGCGCGGGCACTCAGCTGTAAGTGGTCAAAAACGCTTTTTAACAATTGTTCTGATTTCTCATCCAGGATACAGTGTTTTTTAATGTCGGCAGGGCGCATTTGGGCATTAAAATCGATGGGCTGTTTTTGGAAGCGCTGTTGCTGGATAGAACGGGCTGCTTCTACTCGTTCCCTTATGCTGCTGGATGATTCACTGGCATTATTTTCTGCCAGTTGCTGGTATTCAATGCGGGGTACTTCTACCTGCAAATCCATCCTATCCAGCAGGGGACCGGAGATACGGCTTAAATATCTTTGTATCTGCAGCGGTGTACAGCGGCAATCCTGCTCACGTGAACCAAAAAATCCACATGGACACGGGTTCATAGAAGCCACCATCATAAAGTCACAGGGGTAAGTATGGGTAGCATGAGTTCGTGCGATACTTACTTTTTTATCTTCCAGCGGTTGGCGCAGGGATTCCAGTACATCACGGCTGAATTCGGGCATTTCATCCAAAAACAGCACACCGTGCTGAGCCAGACTGACCTCGCCCGGGCGGGGAATTTTTCCGCCCCCAATAATGCTGGCGGCGGATGCGTTTTTATGCGGGGCTCGAAAAGGACGCTGTTTTATAATAGGGGTATGATGATCCAGCATTCCGGCTACGGAATAAATGCGGGTGGTCTGCAGGATTTCCTTACGGGTCATAAGGGGCAGAATACCGGGCAATCTTCTGGCCAGCATGGTTTTACCGCTTCCCGGCGGACCAATCAACAGAATATTATGCATCCCTGCAGCTGCAATCTGCAAAGCCCGTTTGGCACTTTCCTGTCCTTTTACCTCCGCAAAATCAGGAATCTGTTCCTGGTCTTGCTGCAGCTGGCTGAAATCGATCGGCGGCACGGGATTTAATTCTGTGGAACCGTTTAAAAAAGATATCAATTCATTTAAATCTTGTACCGTATAGCAGAAAGATTCCGGGAGCAGAGCTGCTTCACGGGCATTATCAGCGGGGATAATGAATTGCCGCTCTTTTTTGCTGACCGCTAGTTCCAGCACCATCGGCAGGATGCCGGGAACGGGTCTGATGCTTCCGTTCAGGGATAGTTCACCTGCCAGATAGCATTCTTCGCTGAAAGCTTCCATCTGCTGGCTGGCCAGAAGAATCCCCACAGCTATAGCCAGATCAAAATGAGTTCCTTCTTTCTTTATGTCCCCTGGTGCTAGGTTGACAATGATTTTTCGATTAGGAAATACATATCCGGAATTTTTAATAGCAGAACGAACCCGTTCCCTGGCTTCTTTGACAGATGCTGAGGCCAGTCCAACGATTTGAAAATCAGGTAAACCGGTCTGCAGATCAACCTCTACCTGTACTGGGATAGCTTCAATCCCGGCCAGAACCAGGGTTTTGGTAATGGCTAACATCATCTTTCTCCTTTGTTTTTATTCCTTATTCGCCAATAATTGGTAAAAACCTTTTTTATAGTAAAGTTTAAAACACGAAGTGTAGCGCTTAAGTTTTTATGGGGAAATAATGAAAAAGCATGTATATGATTAATATAATTAAGCCATCCTAGGACTATCAGTTTACATTTGATAAAAGATCAGGAAAGGGGTTTTCATATGTTGGGTTTGGCTGTTCGCTTTGTTGTTTCAGCTTTGGTTCTTATGCTGGTGGGTTTTTTACTACCCGGTGTAACGGTTTCTGGTTTTGTAGGAGCTTTAATAGCTGCTGTAGTCATAGCTGTACTGGGCTATGCGGTTGAACGTATACTAGGCGAGAATATCAGTCCGCGCAGCCGCGGCCTGGTGGGTTTTGTAACCGCAGCGGTGGTTATTTACCTGGCTCAGTTTATTATTCCTAACTACTTAAGTGTATCGATATTGGGCAGTTTACTGGCTGCATTTGTGATCGGTTTGATTGATGCTTTCGTACCAACCGAGCTAAGATAATAAGCTACAAATAAAACAAAAGTCTACAAAAATGTGAGGGTAGTATTATCTACCCTTCTTTTGTTTTTTTAGAAAGAATTTTAAAAACATTTGCCACAATCGTGCTGCAAATGTACAATGAGATTACCACTTATGTAGAGGGGGTTATGCCATCCATGTTTGGCTTTTTAGGTAATGTTGGTATTTGGGAACTTGTCCTTATCCTTTTAGTTGCCTTACTGGTGGTTGGGCCTAGTAAATTGCCGGAAGTAGCCAGATCTTTAGGTAAAGGGGTGCAACAATTTCAAAAAAGCGTAAACGGAATGAGACAGGAATTTGATGATATGATGAATGATAACGATGAGCCAGTTAGACCCGAACCGGTGGTAAGTGCCAAAGATGAGATTATTATACAGCCCAGGGAACATTCAGACGAAGAAAATCAAAAGGATATAGTTGACGAATAAATAAAACGATACATTTAGAATAAAAGTAGTGAAGCTAATCCTCTTAAGCTTAAGAGGATTTTTGTTTCCAGGCAGCGAAATCTCCATTTATTTAATATGGAAGGAGCACAATACAGGTGGACCTGGAGGCTTTATTAAGAAAAAGAGTTGTTTTATTAGATGGTGCTATGGGAACCATGCTTCAGAACAGCGGCATGCAGCCAGGAGAATGTCCCGAACTTTATGGTATTGAACATGCTGATATATTAGAAGATATTCACCGCCAGTATCTTGAAGCTGGAGCCGATATCATACAAACTAATACCTTTGGCGGCAATCGTCTCAAGTTGGCTGAATTTGGTCTGGAAAATGAAGTAGAACAGATCAACAGTGAAGCCATTTCTATTGCTAAAAAAGCGGCAGGTTCGCAAAAACTGGTAGCCGCCTCTATAGGACCTACCGGAAAAATGCTGCCACCGGTGGGAGATTATAGTTTTGCTCAACTTTATGACGTATTTCGGGAACAGCTTATAGCCTGTGAGAAGGCCGGAGCCGATATTATCTCCCTCGAAACCATGACCGATATTGGGGAAATGCGTGCTGCGCTTATTGCCGCTAAACAGAATACCCGCCTGCCCATTTTAGCGCATATGACCTTTGAGCAGGGAGGACGTACCATGATGGGTACGGATCCGGTTACAGCTCTGCTTATTCTGGAAGCTCTGCAGCCCCTGGCCATCGGCGCCAATTGTTCAGGGGGGGCGGATGATTTACTGCCCGTCATCGAAACTATGTCTCAATATACGCAGGGATATTTGACCGTAGAGCCTAATGCAGGTCTGCCCGTTCTGGTAGAAGATCAAACTGTTTTTCCGGCGACACCGGAAGAGATGGCCGAGGCAGCACTGAAATTAATGGATGCTGGAGCCAATATTATTGGCGGCTGCTGCGGTACTACCCCGGTTCATATTGCAGCCATGGCAGCAGCATTAAGGGGCCTGCCTGCGCGCAAAAAACAGGATCGACATATCTATGCTTTTGCTTCCCGTTCCCGCCATCTACTGCTGGGTGCTGAATATCCTCTGGCTTATATAGGGGAACGTATTAATCCCACTGCCCGCAAAAAATTAGCACAGGAAATCAAGGCCGGTCAATTGGATATGGTTCTGGAGGATGCCCGCAGCCAGGTAGGGATAGGTGCTCCTATGCTGGATGTAAATATGGGAGTTCCTGGCATTGATGAAGCGGAGGCAATGCATAGAGCTGTTATGGCTATTCAATCCACGGTAGAAGTTCCGTTAGCCATTGATTCCACCGATGTCACAGCCCTGGAGGCTGGACTCCAGGCCTTTGTAGGCCGAGCACTGATTAATTCTACTACCGGGGAAGACCATCAACTGGATATTATTTTACCGCTGGCTAAGAAATACGGAGCAGCGGTTCTGGGTTTATGTCTGGATGAAGAAGGCATTCCTGACCAGGCCGAAGAGCGCTACAAAATTGCGGAAAAAATCTATCAGCGGGCCCGCGAATACGGTTTGCGGGATGAAGATATTTATATTGACTGTCTGGTTAAAACGGCTAGTGCAGAACAAGAAGTAGTGATGGAGACCATTCGTGCGGTAAAAATGGTGAAAGAGAATTTACCGGTTGGTACCGTGCTGGGAGTTAGTAATGTATCGCATGGCCTGCCGGCCCGTGATATTCTTAACTCTACTTATCTGGCCATGGCTATAGCAGCCGGGCTGGATCTACCGATTTTGAATCCTTTCAATACCCGTATGATGGATACAGTACGTGCAGCGGATGTTCTGCTTGCTCGAGATTCTCATGCGGTAGCTTTTATTGAGTATTACCATGACCAAAAAGGGGAATCTACAGGGAGAAGGCATCCCATCTGCCAGCAGTGTAATATTCCTGACCTCTTGAACGATAAGCCGCAGCAGGCTGAGGCTTCCCCGCCTTCAAAAAAAGCAAACCAGCCGGCTTCGATTTATGAAAAAATTTCACTGGCGGTATTAAACGGGGAGCAGGATTTAATAGAAGATCTGATCCATACTGCGCTCGAAAAAGAAAAAATATCGGCTCTGGATCTGGTCAATTCAGCCCTCATACCCGGCATCGAAACAGCAGGGGAACGATATGAGCAGAAAGAATACTTTTTACCCCAGTTGATGATGGCGGCGGAGACCATGAAAAAAGCCTTTACCATCATACAACCCTACTTAAGTC
>DUSB01000160.1 GCA_012840625.1 Syntrophomonadaceae bacterium | reverse complement strand
GTCTGATAAACCCTACCCGGGGTGAAATTAATGTCAACGGGCGCGACGTGGTACAGATGAATGAACATGAACTAACGATGTTTCGCCGCACTGAAGTCGCCATGGTTTTTCAGCACTATGGTCTGCTTCCCCACCGAAATGTTTTGGAAAATGTAGGCTTTGGTCTGAAACTACAAGGAATAGATATTAAAGAAAGAAATGAACGGGCTCGTAAGGCCATTAATCAGGTCGGATTGGAGGGCTGGGAACATCATTATCCTGCCCAGCTTTCCGGTGGCATGTGTCAAAGAGTTGGTATAGCACGAGCTCTGGTACAGGATAGCGATATTTTACTCATGGATGAGCCTTTCAGTGGATTGGATCCCCTCATCCGCAGAGAAATGCAGGATCAACTGATACGCCTGCAAGAAGATCTTAATAAAACTATTATATTTGTTACTCATGATTTAAACGAAGCAATACGCCTGGGTGACCGTATGGTGGTAATGCGCGAAGGAATTTTTGTTCAGGAAGGTACTCCCCAGGAAATCATGAACAACCCTGTTGATGAATATGTAGAGCGATTTGTAGCCGGTGAGCAAGAGTTACATGCTATGAAGCAAGAACAGCACCCCAAATATAAGATAAGACTTCGCAGTAAACAATACAGCACTGGTGCCAGCAACACAGCTCCGCTGGTAGCAGCCCGGCGGAGGTGATGACCCTGTTCCCAGAAGAATGGCTCTTTCATGTCGCTCCATATATAGATGATTTTATTAACTGGTTAATTGTAGCCTGGGGACCCTTTTTCGATGGCTTTTCTGCCCTGGTGCTGGGAATGCTGCTGAAAGTTGAAATCGGTTTAAAATGGTTCCCCTGGTGGGCCTGGATCATTGTTATCACCCTTATTGCCTGGCGCCAGACACGCCATGTGGGCAAAACCATCGCCCCTGGTCTGCTGCTTTTTACCATAGGTATGTTTGGTTTATGGGAAGTAGCAATGGAGACCCTGGGTATTATTATCATATCAGTGCTGATCTCACTGCTGCTGGGAATCCCTCTGGGAATAGCCATGGCAGTCTCAGATCGTTTTAATGCCATTAATATGCCTATTTTAGATGCTATGCAAACCATGCCCAGTCTAGTTTATCTGATTCCAGCCCTGATGCTTTTTGGTCTGGGAAAGGTTCCTGGTGTGGTGGCCGTAGTAATTTATGCTCTACCACCGGTAATCCGACTGACCAATTTGGGCATCAGGCAGGTATCACAAGAAGTACAGGAAGCAGCACTGGCCTTTGGTGCCACTCGCAGGCAGCTAATGCGCGAAGTACGTCTTCCATTGGCTATGCCTACCATATTAGCTGGAGTTAATCAGACCACTATGATGGCACTGTCTATGGTCGTTATCGCCAGCATGATTGGCGCCGGCGGGCTGGGAGAAGAGGTGCTGGTTGCTACCAACCGCATAGACGTCGGCAAAGGCTTTGAAGCCGGGTGGGCTATCGTAGTAATGGCCATCGTCATTGACCGTATAACCCAGGCAGCAGCAGAACGCTGGGAACCTCCTGCAAATAACAATGCTTAATAGTACCCACTGAAATATTAATACGGGGACGGTCCTGGCGTTTCACTATAGTGAAATGCCAGGACCGTCCCCGTATTTTCAGCCCTGCTTTCTACGTTTAAGTTGACGAATGACAGCATAGATTACTATAATTTGTCCAGAGGAACTATAAGTTGAGAGGTTTTTTATCATGGCCACAAACCATACCCAAATAGAACAGCTATTAAAACAACATGACATTCGACCATCTTATCATCGCATTAAAATCTATCAATACCTAGTGGAAAAACGCAACCACCCCAGTGTCGACATGATTTATCAGGATCTAATACAGGAGATACCTACTCTTTCCAGAACCACCGTCTACAATGCGCTGAACCTCTTCATGGAAAAAAATCTGGTCATTATGATTACCATCGCTGAAAATGAAACGCGCTATGATGCCAACGTAGACCTGCACGGTCATTTTAGATGTATTAACTGTGGTAAAATTTTGGATGTATTTTTTAACAAGGAATCCCTGCCGATAAAAGGTCTGGAAGCCTGTATAGTTAAGGAAAGCCATATCTATTTTAAAGGCTATTGTCCTGAATGCCAGGCAGAGGCATAAAACACAGGGACGGCTCTTTCGTTTCATTTTCACAAAAATGTCTGCCAGAATCAGTGAAAATGAAACGAAAGAACCGTCCCTGTGCATCATCTATCATCCCTTCCCCGGAACTAACTAGAAAGAGATGATAGGGGAGGAGGCAAATTTATTTTAATTGACCCAGCAGGTCTTTAGTAAATACTTGTTTTCCTAGCTCTCCAACCCGGGAGCCATTTTTTTCTGTTCCTTACCCGGGCCGCAAAAGCCAGGCTATCCTGTTGAGTGTATAATAATCCACTTTATTATGTCATACGCGAATATACCAGCCCCGCTTATGCTTACCCTGATAAGCAGCTATGCTCTGCCGCCACTTTTCGTTTTACTGCCTGCATACATTTATATTCATCTACAATCCTTATGCCCGCGATTAAAAATGTCCCGGACAGCGGGAATCCGCTGGTGTGAAAGCAGATGTCGCCATCCGGGTAAAAGAAGGATTGAAGTGTGGCGAATTTATTAAGTGGCCTCTTCCCAGAAATACAAAAACCAGAATCGGAAAGTCGATTCTGGTTTACATTAAACCACCACGCAGATCTAGAGCGTACACAGCTAATAGTCGATTACCATTAGATAGTCCGGCTGCGCATTAATCTTCTTTCCAAATTTCGGGAGGCATACGGGTTTCCCCTTATACCCTGGGATATGCCAAGCAAATCAGCCGCCCTGCTAACCTTGACACAAAAGGTTTTAGGTTCGACAGGGTCGAAGATCGTATTTTTATTAATTTTTTAAATGTCCTTATTTCTCGTAAAAAAACTCCTGCGCTTTTTCGCTAAAAACATTTTATTCTGGATCAATTAGAGTTATCTTCCTTTATGTTCTAATGATATAATACTTTCAGCAAAAAAACCAGCCATAATTATGTTATTTCATGTTATGTTTTTTATCAGGGGCTGCACATCTATTTTTTTGCCCTCCGGGCACAAAAAACACTTTTAAAACAGCTAAAAGCATATAAATCATATCTTCTATTACTAATTCATATCATCAGCGCCTGTCTGTTTACATCAGGAAGACAGATTATCCAGGTTTTCCTGACTGCAGCGATCAGAAAAATATGCTTATTGTCCTGAAGACCAGACCGAATACCTGAAACACAAGGGACAGTCCCGGGCAGATTTTCTTATCTGCTTCAACATAGAATAGAGAACTGTCCCTGCGTTTCATTTATCATCCCTTCCCCGGAACTTACTGGAAAAAGATGATAAGGGAGGAAACAAATCTACTGCTTTGTTACTAACCCGGTCAGGTCTTTGGTAAATGCATACTTTTTTATTTTTAAAAAAGTTCTGCCGCTAAACCTCGGTATTTTTGTGCATAATAATCCACATACCGGCTTCACTGTGCGCAATGTCATAAGTGGATATACCAGCTTGTTTAAGCTTGTCCTGATAATCAGCTATGCTCTGTTTACCAATCCGCTGCTGCCGCTTTTCGCTCCACTGCGGATCTTTTTGTAGCATCTTTTTCTCTATCTGTCTCAAGATCTGCTCGCTGCCAAAACCTCCACCTATGAAGGTCATCCCCCCGGGAGCCAGTACCCGATAGATTTCCCGGAAAGCCTTGACCTGATCTTCCCAGAAGAACAGTGATCCACGACTAATGACCAGGTTCATGGAGTTATCTGGCAGAGGAATCTGGTGTACATCTCCCACTATTCCCTCTACCCTGTGTTCCAGCTCTTCCCTGGCAATATTTTTATTGGCAATATCAATCATATCCTGCAGCTGATCCAGCAGGTAAACATTTAATTGAGTAATACGTGCCAGAGCCAGACCTAAATAACCACCTCCACAGCCTATATCTAAACAGTAGCCCTTGGTGATCCTGGTATGATCTTTTATCTGCTCAGCAATAGCTGGATAGGCGGGAGCAAAGATTTCTCTGGCAATTTTGTCAAATTCTCCTGCATTAATACTCATACAAAAATCTCCTCTTTCATGCCTTATTATCATTCCAGTGCCAATAACGATGGGGATGGCTAAACGATCGATTAATTTCTCTTACATTAAAGTCAAGCCCATAAAACTCTTGATAAAAATAACGCGCTTCTTCCTCTATATCAAAATGAAAGATCTCCGGATGTAAAATGTTGGCTATATTCATAAGACCCAGTATCCATCGGGGACTGCCAAAATCCCAACCAGGAGCCGGGTGGGCAAAAATTCTCCGTTTTGCCACGGCTTCTACATCCATTCCCACCCGTAAGCATTCAGCGTAGAATTCATCTAACGAGCTAGCCGTAAAGGTTGAAGTAAAAATATACTGCGGGTTAAGCCGATTAATTTGTTCTACCGCCACTCGCCTTCCCGGTCGTCCTTCATTGGTCAGCTCCCGATTAATACTTATCCCCCCGGCTACTTCTACCAGCTGATTTTCCAATCTTTCGCCCTTAATACAAAACAGCGGTTTCCCCATAGCATAATAGACCCCTGGTCTTTCCTTTACACCCTCAAGATGAGTTCGTATTAGATCTATTTTTTCCTGCATATAGGCCGCAAGTTTTTCTGCCTTGGCTTCCTCGGCCACGATAATACCAAACCAGCTAATGATAGCAATATAGGAATCCAGATCCTGAAAGAATTTATGCGGTGGCAGGATGCTGTCCTTTTGTAGCATCTTCTCCCAAACCTGTAGGACTTTATTTTTATCCTGTACGCCCATGCAAATTAAAATCGCTTCCATCATTTCTAAAGAGCGCGTAAAAGGATATCCCCCTGTAAAGGAGCTATCTTCCTCATCTTCCGGTGCAAAGGCCTGACCAGTAAAAATAAAGGGCCTTCCACACCCAGGACACTGATTTTCCCTGGTAAGTATTGATATCATACCTGGTTCTCTGTTTATGGCTCCCATCGGGCCATAAAAGTCACGCAAGGCGATAAGCTCGCCACAACCAGGACAATAGCTGTTAATATCCTCACTGCCCGCTGAATTAAACAGATAGACATAGTCCAGGTTTGCTCTTAGTTCCTTACATAGTTCTTCTGCTTCCTGTATGGACGGTTCCAGATCGGGATCAGCATCACCAAAGGGAATAAAACGCATAAGCTGAAAAGGAATATGTCTTGAAATAGCACCAATATATTTGGATAAGACCAGAACTTCTTCCCTGTTGTCACAACGAAACATACAGGATACCTCAACATGCACTCCATGCTCATAGATTTTATTCAGATTGCGAAGTACCGGTACTGCAGACGAAGCACCACAGGCTTGGTAAGCGCTATCACTTATCCCTTTCATACCAATATTAATAAAATCCAGATAGGGAAGCAATTTTTCCAGCGATTCTTCAGTAAAATAAGCATTGGATGAACAACCTACCAGCAAGCCCTTTTTTTTGGCCCGACATGCAAGCTCCAAAAAGGTATAGAAGGATGCCAGCGGGTCATTTAAAACAAAAGTAATACCTATACAATCCTGTTTTAATGCCTCATCAATTATTTCATCAGCAGTTAATGTTATTAAAGCTGCACTGGCAGGATCCATCTGCTGTACAATCACTGCCGAAATACAACCCTGGCAGTTAAAATTACATCCGGTAGTAGTAACCTGCAAAAAACGACCACCTGGATAAAAATGCAGCATGGGCATCGTTTCTATAAAAATCGGCCCCACCTGCAGATAGCGATTAGGATATATTTCCCTTATCTCCCCGCCCTGCTTGCTATAATGATGGCAGGCGCCTTGCTTGCCCTCTGTAATATGACAGCCTCTTTCACATATACGGCATTGCATGCCTTTTCCTCCTCAACTGTTAAAGTTTACAGCTATTACTGCCTTCCCTGGTAATCCTGATAAAAATGTCCCGGACAGCGGAATCCGCTGGTGTAAAACGGATGTGCCATCCGGGTAAAAAGGGTTGAAATTTTATTCAGAAGAGTCCTATATTCCCCCGCAGTCCTTCAACAGGGTCTCAATCTCTTCATCAGTGATGTCGTAATGATAAAAGAGTTTATAAAATTCCTTGGTCTCTTTAACCATGTCATAATTATATATATCAGGGTAGAGCAGATTCCCCAGCCATTTCACTCCTATTATACGATTAGCAGAAGGAGGACGGTCGAACCAGTTGAAAGGTCCAGTGGGGATAGCATACACCTTTTTGTTGCTGACCGCACTCAAGTTCTGCCAGGCAGGGTCGCTAAAGATCTGATCATAGTATCCACCCTGGCTCTTGCCCCAGCTCAGGATTACATCTGGATTCCAGGATAAAACCTGCTCCATTGATACTTCAGCCATACCCATGCCGCCTTTCATAGGCACTTCAGCTACATTTAATCCCCCTACCAGATCAAGAGTCTCTGTATGAGGTGATCCCGCAGGATCGGTCTGTAAACCATCTGGACCTTCCGCATAATAAACACGTACTCGCTGATCTTCAGGTATATCCTTGGCTTTCTCCTCAATTTCGCTGATGGTTTTACGGCAATAATCTGCTAATTCTTTTGCTTTTTCTTCTTTGTTTAACAATTTGCCGGCAAACTCATAGGCTTTATCAAAATCTTTAAGCTGCTCCGCTTTAATGATGACTACCGGTATTCCCGTTTGCTCTTGAACCGTTTCTGCCTGTTCCAGGTCCACCTGTCCTACCGATAAAATGACATCTGGATCAAGTTTCAGCAGCTCCTCCGTATTACAGGTAGCTTTCGCATACCATCCGCCCAGGTTAGGCAGCTGGTGATATTCAGGCAGAATAAATTCTTTTTCTCCCTCACGCAGGTCATAGTTCCAACCGATCAATAAATCCGGATCCAATGTGTAGACCAAAATCGTACCCACCGGACTGACACAAAAGACTTTCTCTATCTTATCTGGAACTTCCACTTCACGATCGGCCATATCAACAATGGTTTGTACACCCGGGGATTCCATCTCCTGCTTGGCCTCTTTACCACATCCCACTAGGCATAAACTTAGCATCATCATGACCATAAACAATGCTACTAACTTCTGATTTCTCCTCATCTCTCATCCTCCTCATTCATCCCTTGGCTGGCAACCATTAAACTGCTTGCTGCCTTTACTTTAGCTGATACTTCCTTTCACCAAAATAACTGCGCATACTATGAATCTGTTCAAGCTGACCCTGGTCGGGAAAAACCGGCAAAAAGCTGTTAATCCCCGCTCTCAGGCCCCAACTTGCAAAAGATGGACTGGTAAAGCAGTTGACATCTTGTATGTAAATACGTGCTATTGCTGCAGTTCGAGCCCAATCATAGAGGTTAGCCGCAGGCCGCTGTTCCATTTCTACATAGGGATATTGTTCAAATGGCGTCAGGGAAAAGGAATCCAGCGACAGCGCCTTCATTTTTTTCAGGCCCCAAACCAGATCCTTTTCGCTTTCCCCTATACCAAATAAAAAACTACTCCATATTTTAAGGCCTGCGGCACCAGCATCTTCCAGCGTCTGAAACCGTGCCTTCAAGCTATCTCCCGGTCTTACCTGGCGAAAAAGTTCGGGGTTAGGTACTTCTATTCCACACCAGTACCCATCTAATCCCGCTTCTTTTAACTGGCTGAGACTGCTCCAGCTTATTGGCCCACAGGTAGCAAAGATTTCAACTTCTGCCTTTTTGGCTGCAAGCTCCTTTTTAACCTGCTGAACATAGGTATAAAACCATTCAGGCAGTTCATATCCCAACCAGCCGGCAGGCAATAGAAGGCGCTGAATGCCGGCAGAAGATAAATCCCCTGCCCGCCGGGCGACCTCATCCAGCGTTCGCCTGCGCCAGAAATCTTGACTAAAAAAGGACATCGAACGCCACCAGCAATGCCGACAAGGAGGGGTCATCTGGCATTCTGTCGTTATGGGAATTGGAGAACATAAGAGCGTCTCCATCGGCTCTGCCAGAATAGAAGCCTGTCTAAAAAGATCACTGCTGTTCATATTAAAAAGCTCGTTTAACATCGTTCCCCTCCATGTTCAAGCACGTAGTCTATTTCTATGCTGCCGGTTTATCTGCCTGACCTGCCGGAGGCAAATGCAAGAGAATCCTCTCTGCTTCTTCATCCGTCAGATCGTAACGATAAAACTTCTTGTAGAAGTATTTTAATTCAGCCTGCATATCCAAATCCTCAAACAGATCCGGGTGCAGCGTTTTTGCCATCCACATCAGCAGCAGAATTTTTTGCTGCCCTGCATCCCAGAAGAATACACCAGTAGGACATACCTTTACCTGTTCGTTTTGTACTGCTGCCAGCTGCTTATAACGTGCATCCTCACTCATTTCAGAGACCACTTCTTCAGCACTGGCATTCCCGGAAGAACCGGCATGGTCAACAAAGATATATTCTGGATTCCATTTGAGCAGCTGTTCCATGTTTACTTCGCTCTTACTGCCACCCGGCATGTTGGCATGTACGCATTTGCCACCCGCTAAATCAATCACTTCAGGTATATCGGACTCTTTACCCGCGGACCACAGTAATTTTTGCACCGCGAAATAAACCGACGGTCTTTGATCTGCGGGAATATCTTTGGTAACCGCAGTGATCTGTTCAACCTTTTCATCAAAATACTGGCAGTATTCCTGCGCTATCTTTTCCTCATCCTTACCTAAAACCTGAGCATAAACCATGAGCATATTCTTGCAATCCTCAAATTTTTGCCCTTCGGCAGAGGAAACCGCCGGTACTACTGCAATATTAGCTTCCTGTAAGCGTTTTACTTCGGCAGGATTATCCCAATAAAATACTACATCGGGCTTAAGCTTGAGAATTTCTTCAATATTCAATGATTCATGGGCATTAGGAATACCCGGTACTTCGTCCAATCTTTCATAGATCACATTCGACCATGGCCAGCCATTAATATGAAAATCCCCATTGGCTACAATTTTATCTTCAGCTCCGAGCAGGAATACTTTTTCATAAGATGGACCAAAAAGAGCCGCCACGCGATTTACTTCAGCCGGAACAACAATCTCAGATCCATCCAGATTCTTAACCACACGTGTATCCGGCTCGGCCTCAGTCTTTTCCTGTTCAGCACCACATCCTGCTATCATGCTGAACATGAAAACAAAGAGCAGCAAGACAGCTATCTTCTGATATGAAGCCTTTCTCATCTTATTTCTCCTCTCCTGTGTATCTAAACTACAAAGCAATCAAAAACATAGACTACAAATCCTGCTTAAAATTAAGCTATCTTCAAAACACCCCCCATCTCTGTCTGGATCTGAACGGGCTGATAGGTTAAACTGCCGAATCTATACCCGACTGTTTAAGCAAGTGCAGCATATTCAGGTGCCCAATCAGCTGTAACCGAATACTGCCCGGCCATCTGATGGCCAGAAGGAATACAGACTTTTATTTCATTATTGGCACAGTTTCGCACTGTTACAATCTCTACATCCACTCCATATAAGGTTTTAAGCCTATCACCGGTAATGGTTTCCGTCGGTACTCCACTGCAGAGAATTTTGCCCTCGTTGAGCATTACCACCCGGTTAGAATAGAGAAAAGCATGTTCAGGAAAATGACAGGACATTAGCACCGCCATGTCCAGATTCCCCAGCTGTTGAATATGATTTAATACTTTTACCTGATTGCCAAAATCCAGACTGGATGTGGGCTCATCCATAATAAGTATCTTGGGTTCCTGGGCCAGAGCCCGGGCAATCAGCACCAACTGTCTCTCCCCACCACTGATTTCGGTGTAAATACGTTTCTCCAGGTGAGCGATATTTAGCCTCTCCAATGAACGCCGTGCGATCGCTTCGTCTTTTTTGCTAGGAGAAGAAAAAGGTTTAATGTGAGCTGTCCTGCCCATTAATACAACATCCAGCACCTGAAAAGGAAAAGGAGGCTCATGAAGCTGCGGAATATAGCCAATCACTCTGGCCACCTGAGCCGGAGACCATTTCTGGATATCCTCACCATCCAGAAGCACCTGCCCGCCCTGGGATTCTATCAGTCCCAGTATAGTCTTGAGCAGGGTTGTTTTTCCACAGCCGTTGGCGCCCAGCAGACTAATCACTTCGCCTTCTTTTATCGTCATAGAAATGCTGTCAATGATAGTACGCTTTCCATAACCACAGCTGAGATTTCTTAATTCTAATTTCATCCTCATCCCTCATTTCCGTTCTAATTCCATCCCCAGCGTCTATTTAGCAAGAGGTACAGGAAGAACGGTACCCCTATCAAAGCTGTTAAGACTCCTAACGGGATCTCCATAGCAGCCATTAAACGAGCCAGATCATCCACCAGTAATAAGTAGGAACCGCCCAGTAAAATGGAAGTGGGTAAAAGCACCTGGTAATTAGGCCCTACAATCATCCGGGCCAGATGTGGAATAACCAGTCCTACCCAGCCAATCATGCCACTGATCGAAACAGATGCAGCCGTCATCAAAGTACAACAAAAAATAACTGCTATTTTCAGCAGGCCAGTGTTCAGCCCTAACACCTGAGCCTCTTCTTCCCCCATAGCCATAACATTGAGGCGCCAGCGCAGTAAAAATAACACTATCGTTCCTGCCAGAATTGGAATCAAGGCCATGTAGATATCTTTGGGACTAACTGAAGCCAGACTGCCCATCAACCAGAATGTAATGGCGGGCAATTTATCATAAGGGTCGGCTACATACTTGATCAAGGAAATACAGGCGGTAAACAAAGATCCGATCATGATTCCAGCCAGCACCAGCGCCAGCATCTTATCATGCCGTATACGGGTGCTGATCCCGTAGGTTAAACTAACTGCTACCAAGCCCCATACAAATGCCATCAACTGAACCCCAAACATGCTAAAAGAAAAATAGATGCCCAGCGCAGCTCCAAATCCCGCTCCAGCCGATGCACCTAAAATATCCGGTGAAACCAAGGGGTTTTTAAACATACCCTGATAGGCCGCTCCGGCTGTAGAAAGAGCTGCTCCTACCAGAATGGCGGCCATAATGCGCGGCAGACGTACCTGGAAAATAACGGTTTCCACAGTGGGACTCCACGTTTGGGGGATCCCGGAAAAAACCCGGGCTGCCAGTACACTCAGCAACTGCCCCGGGGGAACAGGATAACGTCCCAGAACAAAAGATAATATAAATATAATTACCAGTACTGCGATTAGTAGTAAAAGTTTAGAATAATTATTTTTCGCCAATTTTCGTTAAACTCCTTACATTTTTTCCCCCATACTTACTCCAGCATTACAAAAGCCAGAATCGGAAAGTCGATTCTGGCTTACAGGTAAAGCCACTACACAGCTCTTAAACCGGCCTATGGCTGATTATCGCCAGATAGTCGGACTGCGTTTTATCTTCTTTCCGTATTGCGGGAGGCATATGGGTTTCCCCCTATACCCTGGGATATATCAAGTAAATCAGCCGCCCTGCCGACCATGACATAAAAGGTTTTAGGTTTAACAGGGTCGAAGATCATACGGTTATTAAATTGTTAACATCCGGACCTGCACCAAAAAGATTCCAAACATTTTAATGCTCAATATGTTTTATCTTAGGTCTAGTATTGTTATGTTCGTTTATGTGTTAATAATATAACACTTTCTTTCAAAAGACTACTCGTTAATTATGTTGTTGCATGTCATGTTTTGTATCAACGCCTGTACAGCTGTGCTTTTGACCACAAAAAAACCCGCTTTCAGGATAACTGAAAGCGGGGTGTCTTCTTTTCTAATCGCTTTACACCACCTGCGCCTGGCCTGCTTCACAGTACTGCTGGCGCAGCTTGGTTTTTTCAATTTTCCCTGTCGGGTTACGCGGCACATTATCAAAAAACACCTGATGTGGTCTTTTGTAACGAGGCAGATCATCACAGAAACTGAGGATGCTCTCCTCATCCAGCTGCTCACCCGGCTTTAGCTCTACAACGGCTACGGGAACTTCACCCAAACGTCGGTCAGGAAGACCAATAACCGCTGCGTCTTTAATGCTCCTGTGGGCGCGCAGATGATCTTCTATCTCCACCGGGAAGATGTTTTCTCCCCCCGATATAATC
>DUSB01000159.1 GCA_012840625.1 Syntrophomonadaceae bacterium | reverse complement strand
TTCTTCAAATCCTGGATTTCTAGATACATATTCCACCCTTCTATGATCGTCATTTCTTCCCCCTCCGCTATGATAAAAGCTGTTTTTATTTCCAGCTCTATCATAACGATTTTGGAGGATTATGGTAAATGATGTTCATTCCTATTTGTTGTTTTCTGTCCATTTTAGTTTAGCGGTTACAGCAGAGGGCACATTTAAGTTATTATAATCCTACAACTTTAAAAAGCATTATAAAGATGGGTGGCTTTACTAAAGTAGATATAAGGGGCGTCCAACGTTATAGTATTGAGAATGCAATGAATTGGTTGCTAACAGGTAAACCGCAGATAAACAAGCCATCTTATACGGCTAGAACAGAATTGCAATGGGTGGATAGTTATTATCGCAAGCAGCTAGAAGTTTCTTTAACATGTGATACTTTAATAGCTATTGCTGAAAACAATATACTTTGATCTTAGAAAGAGCCACCAGCCCAGTTATTAAGAGCCACGCTTCCGGAATAATAGAGCCATCAAAAAAGCAAACCGATACTTAATAAATTCTACAGATAGCTTAAAAAACAAAAGCAACCAACCCTTCCCAGTAGTATCTTTGACCAGACTATGATTTACTGCCTGAACTAATGAGATGATTTAATCAATTTCCTTTTGATGGCAGGTTGGAGATAGATAATAATTTGCACTGAAGAATATCTTTGTATAGGCATTATCATAGCAGTTGCCTTTCTGGCTTATACTGCAAATTATTCCGTATTTCTTCAAAGCTGCTTGGTAATCTCTGCTACAGTATTGCCCACCTCGATCGGAGTGGTGAATGATTTCCTGGGGTGGGTTATGCTGTTTGCTTTTTGACCCCTTAAAAATTGCTCCTGTTCCGTGTGTTGTCCCCGGTGCGGTGGAGTGGAACAGAATAGCTTAACAGTTAAATTTTTAATTGTTATAATATTATGAAGATCAAAAGCTTTTACGCGTAAAAAACGGGATTGGCTTAATTAAACGGAAGGTGGTTTTAACGATGACGTGGGAGACTGTCAACCTGAAAATTCAAGACAATGGTGTGGCTATTATTGAATATAACCGCCCCCAACAGTTGAATGCGATTAACGAGAAAATGACTGAAGAATTCCCGCTGGCTTGTAAGGAGGTACAGGAAAACCGTGATGTAAAGGTGGTCGTGATTACCGGTGCAGGTAAAGGATGGTCCAGTGGTGGGGATATTTCTACTCTGGCGAGCATCAAAGGGCCGATTCATGCCAAAGATACCTATGATGCGTCGACGGGAATTGTGGAAGCGGTTTACGAAATTAAAAAACCGGTTATTGCTGCCGTTAATGGGCCGGTGGCCGGTGCTTCCTTGTCAACCTGTCTGGCCTGCGATTTAATCATAGCTGCTGATACAGCACGGTTTGGGTTTACGTTCATCAACGTAGCTTTTGTACCGGATAGTGGTACCTCTTATTTCCTAGTTCAGAAGGTTGGGTACCATAAAGCAGCGGAAATTGTATGGTTTGGAAAGATTTTAGATGCTGAGGAAGCATTGGAATTGGGATTATGTAATAAAGTCGTACCACAGGATCAGTGCTTAACAGAAGCACTTGCTCTGGCAGACAAACTATCCAGACGTCCACTGCTGACGGTAGAATGGGATAAAAAACTGCTGCGTGAAGCGCTTAAAAATGATTTCTACCAGCAGGCTGATCTGGAAAGTATGTATCAGGTTCTGACCTGGTCATCGCCGGATTTCATGGAAGGAGCCACAGCTTTTGCGGAAAAGCGTAAACCCGTTTTCAACAAAGTAACCCGTTACGATTTACGTAAATAAAGAGCTGATTGCTGGCGGGGTAGTTGATGAGGCTACCCCGTTTTTTAATGCAGTTCATCTTGAAAGGGTTCCAGGACGCGGGGCAGGATACCCTGGGCATAGGCCAGGAACAAACCGTAGTTAACGATTGGAACTCCGGCCTCAAGGGCCTGATGGATGCGGCTGAGCATCTGCCGGCGGTTAATCATACAGGCACCGCAGTGGATGATGAGGGCATACTGATCCAGATCATCGGGATAATGGTAGCCGCTGCTGTGCTGAATGTCTAGCTCCACACCGCTGAGCTGTTTTAGCAGGCGTGGAATTTTCACGGTACCGATATCGTCGGTCTGGCGATGATGGGTGCATGCCTCGGCGATCAATACTCGATCACCGTTTTTCAGTTGCGGGATAGCCGCTGTTCCTGCCAGCAGGGTAGGCAGATCTCCTTTGTAACGAGCAAAAAGGATAGAAAAGGAGGTTAGCGGTACTTCCCGGGGCAGCTGGGCGTGTACGCTGGCGAAAGCCTGGGAATCAGTAATAACCAGATCGGGTGGGGCAGACAAGGCGTCCAGAGCCCGATGCAGTTCGGTATCCTTGACTACTAGGGCCTGATGATTGTAATCCAGGAGATCGCGCAGGGTCTGCACCTGGGGCAGAATCAGGCGTCCACGGGGTGCGGAGCTATCAATGGGGCAGACCAGGATGCAGGTGGAGGTGGAAGGGAGCCGGTCACCGATGAGGGAGACCTGATCAAAATCTTCCGGGGCCGCTTGTATGATGCGGGTAGTAAGTTCTCTTAGACCAGTTCCGGTATAGCTGTCTACCGCCAGCACGGGCGGTCCTAATTCATCTTTAGCCTGCTGGATATAATTAACTGGGGCAGTATCTGCTTTAGTCACGACCTTGATAACCGGCAGTTTTTCCCGCTGAAATTCTTCCAGCAGTTGCTTTTCAAAGGCATCTATTTTTTGATAGGGATCCAGTACCAGAATGGCTATGTCCACACGCTTTATTATCTGGCGGGTTTTTCTAATGCGTTGGGGTCCGAGCGCACCGGTATCATCCAGACCGGCGGTATCAATAAGTACACAGGGACCCAACGGTAGCAGTTCGAAATTTTTAAAGACAGGATCGGTGGTGGTACCGGGCAGTTCTGATACCAGTGCCATGTCCTGCCCGATGATGGCATTGAAAAGGGCTGATTTTCCTGCGTTACGACGGCCAAAAAGGCCGATGTGTAAGCGATTGGCGCGTGGTGTCTGGTTCATTTCCTTTTCCTCCTTGCAGATTAAAACGCGGAAATCCTCGTATTTCAGCGGTGTTGCAGTCTTTTGTGATAGTGGGGGGCATCGCCCCAGGTATAGAGGCCGGGCTCATATCCCAGGGCCCGTATTGCTGCCAGCAGTTTCTCTCCGGAGCTGTTCTTTTTACCAGTGTACAGGTTATATTGTTCCCGTACATCATCGGGAGTGAGTACGGGCATGACCACATTGGCTCCTGCCTCCAATCCCCTCTGCAGGCCCTGTGGATGCATGCTTTGCAGAGCGGTAGAAGCAACCATGTTAATATCTGGCATGGTAATGCGACACAGGGCCAGCATTTTTAAAGTGCTCAGATAGGGATCAAGGTAAACGGGTTTGTGGGAGCGGTACAAAGGTGCATCGGGATGGGGGATGTAGGGCCCCATACCCAGCATATCGACATCCAGTTGTTTAAAAAAATCAAGGTCCTGCAGCAGGTGATGGGCATTTTGCCCGGGTAATCCGATCATGATACCTGTTCCTACCTGATAGCCAATGGATTTTAGCTGGTACAGGCATTCGATACGTTGATCATAGCTTTGGTGGGGGGGATGGATACTGGCAAAGAGATCAGGGTTGCTGCTCTCAATGCGTAGCAGGTAGCGGTGGGCACCGGCGTCAAAGAATTCCTGATACTGAGCCGGGCTCAATTCTCCCAGGCTGAGGGTTATGCCCAGTCCTCTGCCTTCGGGATCCAGCTGGCGGGTTTGGATTTTGATCTGGGCTACGATGTCCACCAATTCGGCCAGCCAGTCCGGGTCGTCGATCTGACCTGATTGCAGGCAGATGGAATGATAGCCCTGCTGCCAGATGAAGAGTGCCAGTTGGATAATGGTGTCTCTGTCCAGGCGATAGCGGGTCAGGTGGTGATGACTGTTGCGAATGCCGCAGTAGAGGCAGTCATAACTGCATTGATTACTGATTTCTATGAGACCGCGCAGGTATATCTGCCGGCCGCGCTGAGCATCACGTACCTGACCGGCCTGTTTTATGAGTTGCTGCATTTGTTCCTGGTCCTGGCTGAGCAGGTAATCGAGAATCTGTTCTGGATGCATGGCTTTCCTCCCTATTGTGTAAGATACGCCGAGACAGCAAGACCGTCCCCGTGTCTCAACATCTGCCGCTTATAGGAACAGATCGCGTTCGCCGGCTTCAATTCGGTTCAGGTAATCGGTGACGATTTCTTTTACTTTGGGATTGGGCAGCGCCGCTAATTCGCTGGCGATCAGCTTTTCGCCGATTGCTTGTGTATCGGGACTGGCATAATCCAGCAGGTATTCTTTAAAGGTCAAGATGGCATTGGGCATACAGAGATTATGCACTTTGCCCTGCTTGGCTAGGCCCATAAAGTCTAATCCGGTTCGACCACAGCGGTAGCCGGCAGTACAGAAGGAGGTGATGTATCCCATCGCAGCCAGATCGGCGATGGCTTCGTCCAGGGAACGATTATCTCCCAGGATGAACTGCTGGCGCTGGTAATCGGGACTGTCCTGATGGTAGCCGCCGATGGCAATATTGGAGCCGGCATCGATCTGGGTAATGCCCAGAGGGATGACCTGCTGACGTACCTCGGCTGGTTCACGGGCGGTGAGTATCATACCGGTATAAGGTACGGATAGCCGCAAAATGGTGACCAATTTCTTAAAGGTTTCATCATCGATAGCTGAGCCGTTTTTCTCCAGAAACGGTGTATTAAGGGCAGGTTCCAACCGGGGTACAGATATGGTGTGAGGCCCTACACCGTCAAAATGTTTTTCCAGATCGATAGATTGCAGTAGCAGTCCCATCACATCATATTTCCAATCATAAAGGCCAAAGAGGGCGCCAATGCCTACATCATCCACACCGGCTTCCATGGCACGGTGCAGGGCATAGAGTCGCCATTCATAATGGGCTTTGATACCGCGCGGATGCAGCCGTCGATAGGTATCCGGATGAAAGGTTTCCTGGAAGACCTGAAAGGTGCCTATACCTGCTTCATGCAGCAGGCGCAGATCATCTATAGACATAGGAGCAGCGTTGACGTTGCAGCGCCGAATTTCACCCGGGCCGGATTTAACTGCATAGGCAATTTCCAGGGTATGGGAAATGTAATGCACATCTGAGTCAGGATGTTCGCCATAAACCAGGATGAGGCGTTTGTGTCCTTTTTCCACCAGGGCTTTGATTTCTGCCTGCAGCTGCTCATCGTTCAGTTGCATACGCTGGCTTTGTTTGTTTTCACTGCGAAAGCCGCAGTAGACACAGCTGTTGACGCAGTGATTGCTGATATAAAGAGGGGCAAAGGTTACGATGCGCCGACCGTAGACCTTTTGCTTGATTTTGAGACCGGCCGCGAACATCTCCTCCCAGAGTTCTGGATCCGTGCAGTTTAAAAGTGCGGCCGTCTCTTCGGGTTCCAGGCGCTCCAGCTGGAGCGATTTGGCGATAATGTCTCGAATATATGCCTTCTCCGGGTGAAGCTGGGAGCGGAGCAGCTCCTCAATTCTGCCGGCCTGAATAAAGTTGAGGCCGTTGGTTTTATATTTTTCATTTTCTTCCGGTTTAATTACGTTTTGAATCCATTCCTGTACGCTTGTAGCGGGCATTTAATTACCTCCTAATCTATACGGGTTAATGCGCTCTTAACGGTGACGTGCTCCAAATTGCCGAGTTTTCCGGTCAGTGAACCAATCTGATCGGTGGATCCGTCCACAATCAACGCAATGACGGCTACTTCTCGCACCGAATAGGGCAGCCCCATACGTCCAATGATGATGCTGGCATGCTGGCTTAAGATTTCATTAACCCGGCTGGCCATACTTCGATCTTCAATGACAATGCCGATGACTCCGAGGCGTTTTTGCACGTTTCTCCCTCCATTCAAAAAAAAGGCTTACCCTGCGATAGAGTAAGCGGTCAAACAAGCGTACAAACGCTGTATATAATTGACCCCTATTACTCAGTTGATAACCTCATAAGCAGGGCAATGATGTGTGATTCCTAATCCAAAGGATCGGCATTATATTGCCTTTCCTCTAAACTATATTTTAACTTATTTGTTAGATCTTGCAAGCTATAAATATTTTTTATTTTTAGCATGATAATGGGTGTGCAGTAATTCGTGTGATTTCTCACCCAATGGTTCATGCAGGAATTCATCATATAAAACCTTGACTTCCGGGTTTTGATGCGATTTGCGCAGTGGCATCTTTTCATCTTCCGCATAAATCTTTTCTATACGTTCTACGCGTTTGGTATTGGCTTTGGTGATAGGCTGTCCGCCTCCGCCAATACATCCTCCCGGGCAGGCCATTATCTCAATAAAATGATAGGGTGATTCTCCATTACGAACCTGATCCATTAAGATACGGGCATTGCTAAGGCCATTGGCAATAGCGATTTTGACCGTAGTACCAGCCAGGTCAAGTTCTGCTTCTTTAATGCCTTCGATGCCGCGGGTAACAGTAAAGTTTACATCCTGAAGGGTTTCGCCGGTTACCACTTCATAGACGGTGCGCAGTGCTGCTTCCATAACGCCTCCGGAAGCACCAAAAATGACCCCGGCGCCGGTATAGGCTCCCATCCAGCTATCAAAGTCTGATCCCGCCAGTTGTGTAAAGTCTATTCCAGACATGCGGAACAGGCGGCCAATTTCACGGGTAGTTAAAACCAGATCAACATCCCGGTAGCCGCTGTCATCCATTTCCGGGCGAGAAGCTTCATACTTCTTGGCCACACAGGGCATGATAGATACCGAGTAGATGTTCTCTGGTGCAATGTTCATCTTTTCAGCCCAGTAGGTTTTTACCAGGGCACCAAACATCTGCTGGGGTGACTTGCAGGTAGACAGGTTGTCCAGCAGGTCAGGATAATAGGTTTCACAGAAATTGATCCATCCCGGACTGCAGGAGGTAAACATTGGCAGGGTGCCACCTTCATTCAAGCGCTGCAGCAGCTCATTGCCTTCTTCCATAATGGTTAAATCGGCGGTAAAGTTGGTGTGCAGGACATAGTCAAAACCGAGCTGACGGAGTCCGGCCACAAATACATCCATCGGTAATTCACCGGTTTGCATACCGATTTCTTCGCCGATAGCAACACGCACAGCAGGAGCAATTTGTGTTACCACGACTTTATTCGGATCTGCCAGAGCGGCCAGGAGCTTATCAATTTCTTCCACTTCACCAATGGCGCCAACCGGGCAGGCATGGATGCACTGTCCACACATTACACAGGGGCTGTCAATGAGATCCAATCCCATGCTGGGTACTACCATGGTCTCGAAACCACGGTTTTGAAGTCCCAGTGCATTGACGGACTGGGTGACAGAACATGTATCGATACAGCGGCGGCAGAGTATGCATTTATCCGGATCGCGGAAAAGAGCAGGGGTGGAATAGTCTTTGGGTAGTCCACGCCGCTTGAGTTCAAAGGGGTTATCACGGATAAAGTATTCTGCGGCCAGATCCTGCAGTTCACAGTTCCCATTGCGGATGCAGTTCAGGCAATCCTGGGGATGGTGAGCCAAAATCAGTTCCAGAATCGTTTTACGAGCTTCGATTACCTTGGGGGTACGAGTTTTGACAACCATTCCTTCCATAGCGGGCTGTGAACAGGCCGCCTGTAAGAGCCTGCTTCCTTCTACTTCGCAGACGCATACCCTGCAGTTGGCCTTAACAGCTTGATCAGGATGATAACATAATGTGGGTATTTTGATACCGACCTGCCGGGCTGCCTGCAGAATGGTGGAGCCTTTAGGAACGGTAACCGGGATATTGTCAATGGTCAGATTAATGTTATTATTCATTCCTTCTTGCTCCTTTCTACATCAGTTTAACATTAAAATCGGCAGGAAAATGTTCCAGACTGCTCAAAATTGGTGCTGGAGCTGCCTGACCCAGACCACACAGGCAGGAAATAGCCATTACGTTGCCCAATTTTTGCATGATTTTAATATCCTGGGGCTTTCCGGTACCGTTGTTAACTTTCAGCATTAGATCATAAAGACGCATGGTTCCTTCCCGACAGGGGGCACATTTGCCGCAGGATTCATGCTGGAAGAAACCAGAGATACGGGTAAGGACATCGATCAGATTACGGGATTCATCAAGCACCAATACGGCGCCCGAACCAAGGGTGGCTCCAATAGCCGTCATGGTATCAAAAGCCAAGGGTGTGTCCAGGTTTTCCTCGGGTATAAAGGCACCGGAGGTTCCACCAACTTGTACGGCTTTAAACTTTTTGCCAGCGGGAATGCCGCCGCCAAATTCATAAATGATTTCACGAATGGTGGTATTGGTTGGGACTTCAAAAAAGGTGCGGTTATTTACATCTCCGGTTAAGGTGACGATTTTGGTACCAGGATAATCGGGATGACCGATCGATGCGTACCAGCTGGCACCATTTTTCACAATCGCAGGCACAGCAGCGAAGGTTTCGACATTATTTACGATGGTGGGCTGGTTCCACAGACCCTCTACGGGTGGATAAGGGGGTTTATAGCGGGGTTCACCGCGTTTACCCTCGATAGATTCGATCAAGGCAGTTTCTTCGCCGCATACATAAGCACCGGCGCCACTGCGCACCTCAATATCAAAATCGTCCAGGAGACCTCTGGCTTTGGCCTGATCAATGGCAGTATTCAGGATGTTTACTACCTGGGGATATTCTCCCCGCAGGTAAATATAGCCCTGTCTGGCACCGATGGCCGTTGCACAGATAGTCATACCTTCGATAAGCACATGGGGGTCATTTTCCATAATAATACGGTCTTTATAAGTTCCGGGTTCGCCTTCATCGGCGTTGCAGATGACGAATTTTTCATCTGCTCTGGCTGTGTAAGCAAAATACCATTTCTGCCCGCAATTAAAGCCGGCGCCTCCACGGCCGCGCAGTTTCGATTGACGTACCTCATCGATCAGCTCTTCAGGTTTCATCGCCGGCGCCTCCACGGCCGCGCAGTTTCGATTGACGTACCTCATCGATCAGCTCTTCAGGTTTCATCGCCCGTGCTTTTTTTAACGCATCGTAGCCACCCTGACCAATGTAGTCTTCAATCTTGAGGGGATCAATTTTCCCATAGTTGCGCAATATGATACGTAGTTCCTCAGCCATTCCACCGGACCTCCTTTCCTGTTTATACAGAATAACATCATTGTAATTATGCCTGTTTATATTCGGCCAGTATATTGGGAATTGCAGCTGGAGATACATTTGTGTAGGGTTTGCCGTTGATGGTGATCACCGGGGTACCCTGACACTGCCCAACACATTCGGTAAATTCCAGGGCGAAACGTCCGCAGGAAGTGGATTCTCCCATTTTGATTCCCAGCTCTCGTTCCAGCGCAGCAATGACCTCCGTTGCTCCGGCTATATGACAGGGTGCACTCTCACAGATACGGATTACATTTTTACCGCGAGGTTTTACTGAAAACATAGAATAAAAGGTAGCTATGCCAAAGGCTTCGGCTACGGGAATGGCAAACCCCCGGGCTGCTTCCAGCACAGCCTCTTCAGGCAGATAACCAAACTCATCCTGAATAGCATGGAAAGCTTCAATAATTCCGCCTGGCAGATCCCTGTACTGAGCCAGAATCTCTTTATAGTCCATCCAACCTTACCTCCTTTTTCTTTTATTCACACTCCTTGGCTCCACACTTCAACATTGCAAATAAGAAACAAAACAAGTGCAATGGATGCATATACGTTTTATGTAAAAATAAGTAAAAGTTCAATAGAAATCATTGTATTTACTGGATGACAAAATTTTTGGGATGGTAAATTTAGATGTAAATATGATTAAATTCAGGCTGTACGGCAGCTCCGGGCCTAATATCTGTTACCATAAGGAATTCAGCATGATAATGGAGTGGTTGAGCACTCCTACATAAGTAATCCATAGGAGGTAAGGAAGCAGGAGCCGAACTGTTTTTTCTGATACGGGGCTGCTGGTTGCGATCATAGCGGCTGTGCTGGCCCAGATAATCATGATGATGAAGAAAGCCAGCAGTGGATGCTGAAGGGTGAAGAATAGAAAAAACCATAGTACGCTGAGAGCCAGATTAATTCCATACAGGACCAGGATGCGCTGTTTAAGAGGGGAGTTCCCCATTATTACCAGATAGGAGGCTATACCGATGCAGATCAGCAGCACGATCCATATCGAAACCAGCAGCCAGCCAGGTGCTTGAAAGGCAGGCTTGATTAGAGACTGGTACCAGGAGCCGGTATCGATGAAAAACCAAGCAAGTAAAACAGTGAGCAAGAGCACTACCAGGATTCCCAGGCTGGTACGTTTGTTAATGTTTTGACTGGACAATAAAATACACCTCGATTCAAATATTCCTACGCCTAGTTTATTATGCAGCTGTCAAAAAAGCCATAATAATAAAGGGAAAAGGGCTTATATTTTGCTTGCTGGTGGTAACACCATTATTTTAGTTTAGCCCGGGGGAAAAAACTTGAAATTTAAATATGATGCTTTATCATAGAAGTACGTACTTTGTAAATATTTCAATTTGTAACCATTACAAAACCGGGAGGGATATAAATGGAAGCTATTAAGATTCGTGACCGGGTTTATTGGGTTGGTGTTCAGGATCCTGATTTGGAAATTTTCGATATAGTCATGAAGACAGAATACGGAACCAGTTATAATGCCTATCTGGTAAAAGGCAGCGAAAAAACAGCCTTGATTGAAACCGTAAAGGATCAGTTTTTTGATGAATTTATTACTGATCTGGAAAAGGTAGTGGATTTAAATGAGATTGATTATTTGATTATGAATCATACTGAACCAGATCATGCTGGTTCAGTGGCAATGCTGCTGCAAAAGATTCCCGGACTGCAGGTCCTGGGAAGTCCCACGGCCATTACTTTTCTAAAAGAGATTACCAACCTTAAATTTAATTACAGGGAGGTAGAGGATGGGGATGTACTGGAACTGGGGGACAAAACCATTGAATTTATCAGTGCGCCCTTTTTGCACTGGCCGGATTCCATATACAGCTATTTAAAAGAAGACAAGATCCTTTTTACCTGTGATTCTTTTGGCTGTCATTTTTCCGATGAGCGTTTGTTTAATGATTTAATTGACCGGGATATTGAGGATGCTTATAAGTATTATTTTGATGTTATTATAAGTCCCTTTAAGCCTTATGTTTTGGAGGCGTTGGAAAAGATTGATGGTCTGGATTATGATATGATCTGTCCTGGTCATGGTCCGGTGCTACGCAGCAATTTAGATTATTATATAAATCTCTATCGGGAATGGGCTGCTCCGGTGGTTAAAGATGAGGATGAGCGCCTTAAAATCGTCATGCCTTTTGTATCTGCTTATGGTTATACCGGGATGATAGCCGACAGCATCGTGGAAGGCTTGAGCATGATTGCAGATTTTAATATTAAAAAATATGATCTGGTGGAGACGGAACTGGAGGAAGTGCTGGCAGAGATTGATACTGCTGAGGGGCTGCTGATCGGTTCTCCCACCATTAATGGTGATGCGCTGCCGCCTATCTGGGATATTTTGACCCGCTTATCACCTGTTACTCATGCCGGCAAGGTGGCGGCTGCTTTTGGAGCTTACGGCTGGAGTGGGGAGGCGGTTCCCAATATTGAAGCACGCTTAAATGCCCTGCGTATGACTGTGCTGCCGGGTCTGCGGATTCGTTTTAAGCCTTCGGAAAAAGAGCTGGAGGATGCCTTTACCTTTGGTATGGATTTCGGGAAGGTACTGGTAGAGAGGAATCAGGATCCGTCAAAAACCAAATGGCGCTGTCTGGTATGTGGATATATTTTTGAGGGAGAAGAGCCGCCTGAGGTGTGCCCGGCCTGTGGTGTAGGTTCGGAAAACTTTGTGCGCGAAGATCTGGAGGACGAGTTTACCAACGATACCGAGGAGCATTTTGTCATTGTCGGGGGTGGGATTGCAGCTCTTTCAGCGGCCAATGCCATTCGGCAGCGCAATGCAACCGCCAGTGTTACCATGCTGACCGAGGAAGCATATAAGCCGTATTACCGGCCGGTTCTATCGGCATATCTTACCGAGGAGCTGCCGCCAGATCGGGTCTATATATATGATGATGTCTGGTATGAGGAAAACAAAGTGGAGGTTCGGGTTCAGACCCGGGTGACAGCGTTGGATACTGCCAGTAAAATGCTGATCCTGGAAAATGGGGAGAACCTGAACTACGATAAGCTGATTCTGGCTACCGGGGCGCATTCTAATATTCCTCCCATTAAGGGTGCGGATAAAGAGGGTGTTTATGCTCTGCGCAGCATGGTGGATGCCGAGCTGCTGAAAGCGGCCATTAAGGATGCCAGGAAGGCAGTGGTAGTAGGCGGAGGGGTTCTGGGACTGGAGGCCGTTTGGGCCATGGTTTCTGCCGGCCTGGAAGTGACTGTGGTTGAGTTTATGGAACGGATTATGCCGCGGCAGCTGGATGAATCTTCTTCCCAGCGTCTGCAGAAGATTATAGAATCTAAAGGCGTTAGGCTGTGCCTAGGTGTTTCTACCGAAGAGATTCTGGGTGATGAGGCCGTCACCGGGGTAAAGATTTCCAGCGGCGAAGTGCTGGAAGCTGATCTGGTTCTGCTTTCTACCGGTGTCAGACCGAATGTTGCTCTGGCTCAGGATGCGGGTTTGCATGTTGATAAAGGTATCGTAGTGGATGCGGCTATGCGTACCAGTGCTGCAAATGTATATGCTGCTGGTGATGTGGCGCAATATAATGATAAGTTAATCGGATTGTGGCCGGTGGCAACGGAGATGGGCAAGGTGGCTGGTGCAGCTGCAGCCGGGGATTGGGTGGAATATAAACAGCCTATTATTTCCACCCTCTTGATTGCCTTTGATATGGAACTATTTTCTATTGGTGATGTAAATGTTTCACCAGAGGAAGCAAGGATTACGGAAACCTATGATCCTAAAGAAAATTTCTATAAGAAGAGTTTCCTTAAAGATGGTGTGCTGGTGGGTGAGATCATCATTGCCCCCCGGGTGGATACCGGTGAATCAATGCGCAACATTGGCCGGGATAAAAGTGGCAGGAGGGTAACGAATAAATGGAAATGCCGTGTATGTGGTTATATCCATGAAGGACCCGAACCACCCGATGAGTGTCCGGTTTGTGGAGCGGGCAGGGAAATGTTCGATCCGGTGTTTGATTAAATCCGGTAAAATACTGGCAGCTAAGCCCGGTTCTAGCTTTGTGCTGAGCCGGGCTTTTTGTTAAAGTAAAAAGGACATATTTATTCTTCAATACTACAGTATATGGTTGGAGCCCCTGTGATAAAGTGGAAAAGAATAGGGAGATGGCATATTGAATATTATAATTTTATTAGTAACTGGTTTGGCAGCGGGAATACTTGGGGCTATTTTAGGTCTGGGGGGCGGGGTCATCATGCTCCCGGCTTTAAATATATTTTTTGCTTATGATGCAGTCATGGCTGTAGGGACAACTCTGGTGGCCATTGTTTTCACTTCTCTTTCAGCCTCTCAGGGACATTACCGTGCCGGGCATGTGCTGTTTAGAGAAGCTTTATTTATGGGCGCCGGGGGTATTGCAGGGGTACTGATAGGTTCCTATGTTTTTGCTGCTTATTTAAGTACGAATACGGATATATTACAGGGTATCCTGGGAATTTTATTTCTTTTTATGACCGTGCGAATGGGACAGCAGAGCTACAGTTTGTGGAAAAATCCTCAACCAGAGCAAGCGAAAGAATGGAAGCAGACTGCACCCTGGTGGGGCTTTTTTTTGCTGGGATTAGTCACTGGAACGCTGACCGGCATCCTGGGTGTGGGTGGCGGTTTTATCATGGTACCGGCTTTGATGTTCTTTTTTGGGGTGGTACCTCATCTGGCGGTGGGTACGACCATGACCGCTATGTTTCCTATCACCCTAGTGGGGGCTATAATCAAATGGAGCCAGGGTTTTGTCTGCCTGATACCTGGTTTGCTGCTGGGGCTGGGTACCGCTATTGGGGCACAGTTTGGAGTGCTGGTATCACGTCATTTATCGGTACTGCTGATGAATATTCTTTTTACCCTGGTTTTTTTCCTGGTGGCGCTGGATTATCTGCAGGTCTGGTTTTAAATATCTGGCGGGAGAAAATCAATGAAGCTTTTCTTTCTACCCATCGATATAGGATATAAAGAGCTTTGTATAAGGCAGGGGTGTAATGATGTGGATTGGTGGGAAAAACTGAAGCAAAATTTAGCCGATAATGCAGCTATATGGATGGGTATTTGGATACTGGTGGCATTAAACATTTTCGTGCTCCTTACGATGGGGTATGGTTTTAAATGGGGTAACCTGGTTTTATGTCTTCTCATTGGGATAGCTGGAATTCTAGGCTTGCTGCTGCTTCTTCCCCGCTCTCAGGAGGAAGCAGCAGCAGAAGAGATTGATAGTGAAATAGAAAGAATAATGGAGGAGATCCGGCCGCTGTGTGATGAGCTTTTTGTCCAGGAGATTGATCGCATTACCCAGCCTGTTATTGAGGAGATTCGGGAGGATTATAAACGGGGGTTGAGCTGGCTGTGGGAGGATAGTCAGGCTTACCTGCAGAGGCTGCAGGAGGGTATCAGTGAGATTCATATTATTATCCAGCTGGTGAACAGTATCAGTGAAAGCAAAATGAAGTTCAGCCAGAAGCTGGAGGATGATCTGGATGTGTTGCAGCAAACTGCCTGGGACATTCAGAGTGCACAGGAAAAAGATGATAAGCGTATTGACCGGAGTATTGAGGAAAAATCGGAAGAATTAAAAAAGAGTATGGAAAGGGAAAAGGATCTGTTCTATGATTATGTGCGGCATCTTTTACTGGAACAGGTCAAGAACAGCGAGGAAGGTTTTGACATTCTGGAGTATCTTAATATTGACAAACTAGGTGAGCAGTTTGCGGTGGTGATTGAAAAATCGGTACAGGCTCGCCTGTCTTATTTTGAAGATGCACTGATAGGAGACGTGGAGAATATATTGGCCGATGTGGTAGGGCAGATGCAGAAGGGAGCTCTGCGTCTTTTAACGATCTTTAAGGATATCGAAGAAATGATTGACATGCTGATCGATGAGTTCAGCGGTGAAAACAGCCTGGCTATTAGGCGTTTAAGAGATTCGCAGCATAAGGTGAAGAGTTTCAAGGAACAGGCCAATGAGCTGATGGTGAGCTTGGCCTGGCAGGATATCCTGCTGGAAAAGCGCTGGCTGGATATTGATGAGCAATTGACAGCGGTGAAAGATCGGGTGCTGGAAAATGTAAGCGAAGATGTGGTGCAGTACCTGGGCGAGAAGCTGCAGGAAGATATTCCGCTATTGAACAATCTGGTTCAATCACCGGCCAGTATGCTTTTATATAAATTGCTGCTGGAGGCGGAGATTGTTTACCAGGTTTACGCAGGAGAAAAGCTGTCGGAGGTAGTGGAAAAATCCTGTGTGCTGTTGTTATTTGTGCGTCCGATTGAGGCTCTGGCGATAAAAAGTATTCGCTTGCAGGAAACTCACTTGAATAAAAAGAGAAAGATAAAAGAACAGGTCAAAAAGGGAGAATTTGATGCCTACTGGCAGCAGGTTATGGCTGCCGTAGAAAGGGACAATGCGCAGCTGCTTCCACATCTGGAGGATATCTATCCTCAACAGTTTTATTATTTTTGTAATAGTCCCTACATAAAAAAACGGCCGGATAATCTTAATCAGGCTGCCTGGATGCTGTTCGTTCGTTTGCTGGAACAGGATGAGGAGGAGCTGGAAGAGGCAGAATGTTTGTTATTGGGTATGCTGCTGTGTATTTACCAGCTCCGCAACAAATGTATTCATCCGCTCAAAAGTGCCCCTCTGCCGCTGGAAAACGAAAGCGATCTGCTGGATATGCGCTACTGTGCTCATCGGGCCATTGACCTTCTCTTGCAACTTGAAATGAAAAACATATAGTATGGGATATACAGGTTGATATGAATTACATAAGATAATTGATAAGGGGTTAAAGCTATGATACCACTGCGAGACAGTACGCCTAGCTATCATTTCCCACTGGTAACGGTAGGCATTATTTTTTTAAACCTGTATATTTTTTCTTTTCAAACCACTCTGGGTCCGGAAGGCATGCGGGCCCTTATCTATACCTTTGGGCTGATTCCTCAGCATTATGAGCAGGGCTTTGCGGGTCTGTTTGCTTACCTGCCTTTTGTCAGCTCTACCTTTTTACATGGTAGCTGGATGCATGTTATAGGAAACATGTGGATGCTATGGCTGTTCGGTGATAATGTTGAGGACCGGATGGGCAAGGGTCGCTTTCTGCTTTTTTACCTCTTAATGGGCATCCTGGCCGGGATGACTCACTGTGCTATCACGCAAATGTACGGTGGTGGTGAGATCCCGGTGGTGGGTGCCTCCGGCGCGATAGCTGGAGTAATGGGGGCTTATTTTCTGATGTTTAAGAATGCCCGTATCCTTACTTTTGTTCCCCCCTTTTTTCTGTTTAATATACCGGCGGTGCTTTACCTAGGCATATGGGCTTTGTACCAGTTTTATGCCGGAGCCGCCGGCATCCTTTTTTCCGCCGGTATGGACCAGATTGCCTTCTGGGCACATTTTGGAGGGTTTGTGGCCGGCATGGTCCTGTACCGATTTTTTCTGAAGAACCACGACTCTTACGACCAGCCTTATAGGTATTAACCATCCTGAGTCGCGGCTGCTAGTTTTTGAGCTAAATGGGAGTTCAGTTCGGAATAATCTCCTTCGCCCTGAATGAAGTAAATGGTGTTTTCAATACGCTGCTGGCTGGCCTTGATATCCATCCAAAGCTGTTCTTCTTCATAGAGATTCATGCAGTCCTGCAGATCATTGGCCCGCCCTGTTTGCAGGTACTGCTGAAATTTAGACAGGATCTGGATGTCGTGATAATCCGGGTGTACAGGGCTTTTTAAGAGAATGAACTGATATGTTTCATGCAGTTTCTTGGCTGATTTTATTTTTTCCTGGGCTATGCTGATGTCGCTCTGAAAACGAGCCAAGATCATTTCCTGATATGCTGGCCAATTGAGGATGGCTTCTTTGTATCGTTCACAGGCCTTTTCAAATTCGCGGTATTGAATCAGGTATTTTTTTAATTCATGACCGAATTGGCGGCATTTTTTTTCGTATTCTTTCAGCCGCGCCCGGGAAACAGATAAAGAACGCAGACTGTTGAAAGATAAATCGGGTTCCTCTGGCTTACTGGGCTTTTCCGGGGGATTATCAGGTAGTAAAGGAGCCAGATTTTCATTTTTGAGCAGCTGCTGGCGCTCCTCAATTAGTGTCTGCTGGTATTGACAGTGTTTATGGATGCGATTAATTTCGTTCAGGGCCTGTATACACATTTCCAGGTCTTTGATCAGGGCGGTGGTGGCGGAGCTGGCTTTTTTAGGGTTTTTGCGACTTTTTGCATATTTTTGGAGGTCCTTATTTACCTCCACCGCTTTATCCAGATTAAATAAATGACCAAAATCAACGGAGGATAAGCATTCTTTTCCGTTCATGTCCAGGTTACGAAAAAAGAAGCGGGTGTTGGTGGGCAGGTAATAATAAGGGCCGATTTCGTCGAGATACTCGGCGGCTTGTAATCTTTCCAGGTCTTCGCTGCTCTGCAGTTCATTTTCAATTAGGTCCAGCCATTGATTTAAACACGATTCAGGTGTATCAGCATGATTTTCTGCCCATACTTTCATTTGAGTATAGGTATCCAGGCTGATGTAAAGATAAGAATCGTAATAATAGAAGAGGATTCGCTCCGGGCTGCAGTTGATAAAGGTAGAAATGTCCAGATAGTGGGTTTCTACCTTATCTAAAAGATTAAAAAGCATGCACAAACCCTTCCTTTCAAAAAATAATACTAGGAATATAATTTCTATATATTTCCAATTATTCCTGCTTATGGGAATCAATTAATAAAGATTTTATACGAAGGGCTATTGGCAGTGGGGATATAGTTCAGGTAATATTAGGATAAACAAGAAGCATAGGGAGCAGGTGAAGCGAGGTATAGCTATGAT
>DUSB01000158.1 GCA_012840625.1 Syntrophomonadaceae bacterium | reverse complement strand
TCTGAGCTATAACCTGTTATTTGCTCACATTCGCGGTTCCAAAAAGCAATCTGCCCCTTATCATTAAAAGCAACCATCATGATGGGCATATTCTGTAAAATAGAGTCCAGTATTTCGTATTTTTCTCTCAGCTCCTGCTCCACCTTTTTCCTTACTTCAATATCCTGGCGTACTGCCATCAATTCTAATACTTCCTGATGGGCTTTTTCTGCTTCCTGGGCCAATTGTCTGGCTTTTTCTGATTCTTCCTGAGCCAGCTTACGCTCAATTTCCAGCCTTACTCCTCGATAGCGATGACAGTTTTCGGTCTTATTTAACCCATTATAGATGGCAAGCGCCATATCTTCGCACCTACCATAGCCGCAAGCAGCACAATTCAGAAAATCTTCCTGCGATTGTTTATACATCTGTTTATAAATAGCCTTCTTTTCCAGCTCATCAGGCAGGAGCAGCCGGTTATTATCAGAAAGATCATGATATTCACGGATATAAAGCTTTTCATCCCGGTAAGCATCGATTACTGCGTACAGATCATCACTATTATTAGATGTCTGCTTGGGCAGCATAGAATAATAATTACATTGCTTTTCCTTGCGCTCTTCGATATAATAATCCGTCTCATCTACACATAGATCTATATTTAAACTTCCCGGCCCAGCATTACAACCATTTTCACAGCTCAAACAATCAACCAGCAGCGGTGCCCTGTCTCTACTCAGTGCACGGGGTAATCCCAGTAAATACCGGTAGACTCGTTTAACCCCCGAAATCTGTCGAGTGTATCTGCTTATATCCTGTATCTCGCGTTTTACAGTCCGTAAAAGTCCTCCGGGTGTAGGGAAAAGAACTGCTCGTTCCGGTGATGGACCATCATAATTAACGGCAGGATATTCTCTTAGATTGATATGTTCCTTCTTGAAATAAGCATCCAGAGAGCTGAAAACAACGTTGTAGTCACCCATTCCCACTGCGTCCATTTCCCTCTTTTTGGATACGCAGGGAGAAAGCATAACTATTTTATGCTGGTGATACTGGGGATAGAATTGGCGGATCATCTTTATGGTGTGAACCATAGGGCTATCTACAGGCATAAGATAAGGAATTAACTCCGGATGGTAAATTTCTATAAATGTTACGATCGATGAACAGGGTTGGGCAATGACCATTTTTGGCTTTTGGCGATGAAGATAGTCTGCATAACTCCTGGCGGCTAATTCAGCTCCAAAACTGACATCAAAGACAGCTTCAACCCCTTGCGCTTTGAGCCATCCATTAAGATGCAAGTACGCATGAGGAAAATTAGAAGCAACAGATGGTGCAACAATAGCTACTATTTTTTCATGTTCTTCTAAGCTTTTATGAAAGGAATCAAAATCATCAACAATACTTCTGGCCCCATGACTGCAGGCAGCAATACAAGCACCACAACCAATACAGAGATCATGATCGATAACAACTGAGTTCCCACTTCCATCATTACAAAGTTTCACCGGACAAGCACTAATACAAACATGACAGTTCACACATTTTTCTTCATCAATT
>DUSB01000262.1 GCA_012840625.1 Syntrophomonadaceae bacterium | reverse complement strand
GATGGCAAATATTATTTAAAAAGCAACGATTTAGTTCTTGATTCGGCAGGATTTATAGATTTTTACGCGAATTTAGCCAATAAATACCCAATACTGTCTATCGAAGATGGTTTAGCAGAAGATGACTGGGAGGGGTGGAAGCTTCTGACCGATCGACTGGGTGGAAAAATCCAGTTAGTGGGCGATGATCTTTTTGTAACCAATACAGAACGCCTGTCTAAAGGAATCGATTTAGGGGTCTGTAATAGTGTTCTGGTTAAGGTTAATCAGATCGGCACCCTGACAGAGACCATGGAGACTATGGAAATGGCAAAAAGGGCAGGATATACCTGCGTTGTTTCTCATCGCTCCGGGGAGACAGAAGATTCGACCATCGCGGATATCGTAGTAGCTGCCAACGCAGGTCAAATTAAAAGTGGGGCTCCCGCTCGTACAGATAGAGTTGCTAAATACAATCGTTTACTGAGAATTGAAGATGAACTAGATGTGTTTGCAGTATATAAAGGTATGGGCGTATTTTACAACCTGGGGAAATAAGTATACCATTGTGTTGATCTAAAAAATTATGGTAGAATATACTGCGGCTTTCGGGAAGCTTCAGGTGAAAGGAGGTTAAAAGGTGGTTAAAACGATAGTGCTCATTCTCCAGATACTTACCGCTATTGCTATGGTTACTACGATATTATTGCAATCCGGTAAAAGTGCAGGATTATCTGGAAGTATCGCCGGTGGCGGCGAAGCACTTTTCGGGAAGAAGAAGGGAGTGGACGATCTCTTATCTAAGATAACTGCATACTTAGCAGGAGCTTTCGTTCTGCTTACCTTGCTCCTGGCCTTATTACAGTAGACGATAGAAATACATCACGTCCTGTCGGGCCACTGATTGACTTTTTTTTCACACTAAAGACGAGGAGATGTTTATTGTATGGAGAACTTACAAGCTCTGATACCTTACGCACCTGCGTTAGGTGCTGTGGCACTCCTATTTGCTCTATATCTAACGAGCAAGATTAATAAGGCTGATCCCGGAACCGAGGATATGCAGCGTATTTCAGGGTATATCTCTGAAGGTGCCATGGCCTTTTTAAACAAACAATATAGTGCTATAGCTATATTTGTGATTATTGTATTTATTGTGCTAGGGATTTTCGTCAACTGGCAGACTGCCATCTGCTTCCTGGTTGGAGGAATATGTTCGGCACTGGCAGGCTATATTGGTATGAAAGTCGCTACCAAAGCAAACGTACGTACCACACAGGCCGCACGTGAGTCACAGAACTCAGCACTAGGTATCGCTTTTTCCGGCGGTGCTGTAATGGGTATGTCAGTATCTGGTCTTGGCCTGTTAGGGCTGGGTATCATGTACATGATTTTTAAAGACCCAACCATTGTGAATGGCTTTGCTATGGGTGGTAGCTCCATTGCTCTGTTTGGACGTGTTGGCGGCGGTATCTATACCAAAGCTGCTGACGTTGGTGCAGACATCGTCGGTAAAGTCGAAGCTAACCTTCCGGAAGATGATCCGCGTAACCCCGCAACCATTGCCGATAACGTAGGGGATAACGT
>DUSB01000157.1 GCA_012840625.1 Syntrophomonadaceae bacterium | reverse complement strand
TGCGGCAGGATTATTAACGTATCCGGCAAAGACATTTAGTTCGTTGATTTCGCAAATCAAAAGACCTGTTTCGCCGGGCTGGCATTTGACTGCAAAACCGTTTTCATCGCGGATGATCTCTTCTTTATCAAAATCATAACGGATAATCTCTCCTTGACGCATGCCGGCCATGACTAGGTTGCCGCACATGCCGGGTATTTCTTCTAGATTAATAAAGGATCCTACCCCTTCAGTGGCTCCGTAGATTTCTACCAGCCGTTCCAGGCCAAAGCGTTCTCGGAAGGGAACCATGAGATCGCCTCGCATACCGTTACCTACAGCTACTTTAAGGGGATTATCCGCATCATCTGGCTGTGGTGGCTGGTTATAGATGTAGCGACACAGCTCGCCTACATAGATGAAAAAGCTAATATTGTATTGGTGAACATCTTTCCAGAAGGCCCGCGCAGAAAAACGACGTCTTAGAACCATGGTACCGCCGGATACAATCAGGCTGGAATAGCCAATATCAAAGCCACTGTTGTGATACAGGGGTAAAACCATATATTGGACGGTATCGGAGTCCATCTGGCCAAACAGGGTAAAAAGATTTCCGAGTATGAGCCAGCGTTTTTGGGTCACAGCGGTTGCCTTGGGAAATCCGGTGGTACCGGATGTATATATATAAACCGCAATATCATCACTGTTTACCTGGCCGGTGGTGGATGGATTATCCCGCGGGCAGTCAGCCAGGAGAGGGTTGAGCCATTCAACTCCTGATGGTAGTGGAGAAGGAGGTTTCTGACCTTCAATATAGATGCTGGCCGGATCCTGCAGGTGGATTTGATCTTTTATCTGCAGGTAGGGTTCCAGTAATTCTTCTCCTATTATGAGGGCTTGAGCATCACAGATATTTAGAGCATGAGCGAGCACTTCATTGCGTACGCCATTATTAATCAGGGAGATAATAACCCCTAGCTTGGAGAGCCCGGTAGCGGCTATCAGGAATTCAGGACGGTTTTCCATCAATAGTGCTACCACATCTCCTTTTTTAAATCCCTGCTGGGAAAAGAAATGGGCATACTGATTACTGAGCTGATTTAATTCTCCAAAAGAAATAAAGCGGTCTTCGAAAATCAAAGCAGTTTGATCTGCCTGCTCAGCGGCCTGCCGTTCAAGCTCTGAACCGATTGACATCCATTGAGATTCTCTGAGGCTGGCAACGGTCTGCATGGGATCATGCTTTGCTTTTGTCATTATTATGCACCTCCATAGACGAACGTCGTCGACATAACAACAGATAGATCCAGGTTATCTGCAGGGAGGGCGAGTAGATCAGCCAGTACCATTCTTTATTTAACAGCATGCAGGAGATATTTTAGCATGTAGACAGAAAACCTTATTAAAAATATTCTATATATTTATACTAAGTCCTTCCATAATATGCAATTATTCCAATAATTATTTCCATTGAGCAGTGTCAGCAAAATATAGCAGACAAACTCTGATTTTACCGGTGATTCGTCTTTTAACGAAACTTTATCCGGCTTTAAGATGATGGATAATCTTGTTAATATAGTTGCAGGTGATAAATATCTGTATCAGGGGGATTGTATGTTTAAGAAGATCTATCTTAAAGTGGGTTCAGTGCTGTTGAGTCTTTGTTTGCTGCTGGGTTTCGCAGCAATTCCGGTAGCATTGGGGCAGGATTCCAGCGTCTATAGCCGTTATCAGACGGTGCCTTTTTCCGGTGGACAGAGAAATGTTCAGGCGGTTTATGTTGACCTCAAGGACCCATCGATCCGTATAGAAGCGGAGATAGCCGGGGGACAAATTAACAGTGTGGATAGTCTGGCCAATATTGCTACCCGCTGTAATGGTCCAGGTGTTGAAGCCGTAGCTGCCATCAACGGTGGTTATTTTAATGCTTACCAAACGGTGCGCGAACCATATGGAGCCATTCAAAAGCAGGGGCAGTTTATTCATCTGGGGAATACCGGTACTTCAATTGGATTTACCCGGGATAATCAAGTGTTTATGGATTCATTGTTTGTTACCATTCGTGGGGGAGTAAACGGCAGTTATGATTGGCCTAATAATTGGTATGCCTGGGGTATTAATCATCATTACTATAGACCGGATGCTATTTCTATTTTTACCTCTGCTTATGGGCCGGTTACCGGATATCATCCCTATACTTCGGTGGTAGTGGAAGATGGTCGAGTGGTAGAAGTACGGCAGGGACAGGCTCGAATTCCACAGAATGGTTATACCATTGTTTTTGGTGATCCGCAGTGGCTGGATCGCTTTCAGATCGGCAACGAAGTCTCCTATAAGTTAGAATACAGCCGTACAGATTTTTCCTCAGGTTATGCACAGGCTGGCAGTCCTATCTGGTGGAATGATATGTATACCACACTCGGTGCTGGTCCCCGCTTGCTAAAAAATGGAATGATCATTGCCAATGGTTCTGCCGAAGGATTTAAGGAGGATAAGATTAATACCACGCGAGCTCAGCGCAGTTTTATCGGGGTGCGGGGGGATAATGTTCTTATCATGGGAACCGTATCCAATGTAACCTTATATGAATTGGCTGAAATAGCAAAAAACATGGGTCTGGTGGAGGCGATGAATCTAGATGGAGGTGCTTCCTCGGGCTTGTATTATAAAGGGCAGTACTTGAAAAAGCCTGGGCGACCGATTAGTAATGCATTGGTTGTAACTAGGCAGAAAGCGCCTACTACACCACCCATAAAAGTAGTATTGGATGGTAAAGCTATGGAGTTTGATCCCGCGCCTATCAGTGAAAATGGGCGTACCCTAGTGCCTATGCGGGCTGTTTTTGAAGCCATGGGTGCTTCCGTGGACTGGGATGCAGATAGCAATACGGTTATTGCTGTTCGTGAAGATACAGCAATACAGATGCAGATCGGGTCACAGCTGGCCTATATTAATGATGAGGCTTATACCCTGGATGTGCCGGGGAAGGTGGTACAGAATCGCACTATGGTTCCGCTTCGTTTTATAGGGGAAGCCTTTGATTGTGATGTAAAATGGGAAGGGGAAACTCGTACCGTGATTATTAGCAGTCCACCGGAACCTGCTTCCATGGGCAAATCGGAGCTGGAATGGGAGTAGAGCAGCCAAGGATAGTGCTCCATCGGCTTGTAAATAGTATGATTGGAACCGAAAGGAAGTTATTATGGATATCGCGGCTCTATCAATCACCCTGCATCAGGGTCAGCTGATGCAGTCGCTTAGTATGGCGGTTATGAAGCTGGCTATGGAAACGGCTGTGCAGCAGTCGGAAAGCCTGCAACAGGTATTAGCGGTGGCGGAGAAAGCTGTTTACCCACATGTGGGTACTTATCTTGATCTAAAAGCTTAATAGAAAGAAAACGATGGATTGCTTACATAATCCATCGTTTTTTTCACCAGGCTGCTGAGGATGGGGGTGGATGATGTAAAACTAGCTGGCCAGAGTGCAAACGTCTGTCTGGCTATCTCATGGGTACCTGTGCTACTTCCTGTAAAGATAAGTTTTTCCGGCCAGTGTATCTCAGTTCTTTAAGCAGGGAAATGCTGACGAATAAAGGACAGCTGCAGCTCAAAGACATCATCCATGAATCGGCCTGGGATATAAGCATCACAATGTCCCATCGGCAGGGAGACAAAATGGCTGTTTTTGATAGCGGTGGCCGTTTTCTGTGCGGCCGGAGTGTAAACTGCATTGTCATCATCTCCGGAGATAATCAGGGTAGGGCAGCTAATTTTATGTGCGCGGCGGCAGGGGCGATCGAAAACCAGGGACAGGCCAATGCGAGCCGGGGTTTTATTTTTCCACTGCGTGTCTTCTGGCACAGCGGCCAGGTAGCTTTCTTTCATGCCTGGCATGGTCATACAACCCAGCCGGCCAGGACTTTCCACCACGGGTATTTTATAAGACTGCCCCAGGGCAGCATAGAGAAGATCTAAAATACCTGCACCGCCTATACGCAGTATATCCCACACTTTCCACAGGTGAAAAATGCTCAAGCCATCGGTAAAAGGCACATGGGCCAGTACCAGGCTGATATCGGAACGTTCGGCGGCTATTTCCAGAACATGGCCGCCACTTAACGAACTACCCCAGAGAATAATTTGATTGGGATGGATTCCGGGCAGTGTGCGGGCATAATCAACGGCGGCATTCCAGTCCTGCCGCTGTTTCTTAAGGCTTATGAGTTGACGGGGGGTTCCTTCACTGTTACCAAAATGGCGATAATCAAAGGTAAAAACTCCTATACCGTTTTCGGCAAAGCGATAGGCAAAAAAAGGCAGTGCAAAATCCTGCTGGCAGGCAAAACCATGCGCCATGACGATAATGGGTACAGGTTTAGCCTGCTGGGGACTATAAAACAGGCCCTGGCATCTCTGATTTTTGCTGAAAAATGAATGTGCCTGTATGGTAATATCCATTATTGGATGCGCCTCCCTGGTCTGATTTTACCTGCATTTTACCATAAAATTGGCGGCCTATCTTCTCCCCTGGTTACGGGATGGGAGATAAATACCAGGCGAAATTTTGTGCCGGGACGTGCTGCTCCAGGGCTGCATAAGATAAAAACAGGAAGATATTCAGGACTTTATGAAAGTAGTGCCAAAAAATGTAGATCTTGATTGGATATGGTTGCCAGGAAATCTACTTTGCAGTAAGATCAAATTGGGAGTATTCCATGTATCGGAGGATAAATACTGTGCAGTTAGTACAGAACAAAGTAAGCTTAAAAAAGCTTGATAAGCGGCTTCGGAGGCGGAAAAACCAGATTATTCTCGCAGTATTTGGAATAGCACTTATGGTGTATTGTCTTTTTTTACCGGGATGGTTTAAATTACTGGCAATACCTGTAGGGATGGGTGTACTGTGGTTAGAAAACAGGTCCAGCCAGGCCTACTATCAGCTGCTTTTTCATGAACGTGATAAGGAACGGCTGGCCTATTATCTACAACTGGCCATGCCGGAGTATAAAGCCTTTGTCAACCCCCTGGTCTGTGACCCTGTTCCTGATGTGCTGGTTACAGGGCCGACAGGAATCTTTGTCATTACGGTTATAGATGCAGAGCAGGTTTCTTATGGGGGCAAACAAAAAGGCGATCTGCAGGCTCTTGCTGCCCGCGACGCACTGCAGGTTAAGCTGGCTTCTTACCCGGTGGAGGCGATTATGTTTATACCGCAGACCTCGCTCTTGAAGCCAGCTGCAAGTAAAGTGCCGATTGTTAGTTCCTATTTTTCGCTTTTTAACTATATCCGGAATTATGAACAGCGTTTGAGTAAATCCGAGCTTAAAACCATTGATGCTATTCTGGCCAGTCAGACGGTAGCACAATAATAAAGACCGTTAGCGCTAGGTGCCCGGACACCTGGCTTTTTGTGTCTGATTATGTAATGCTTGTCAAAATATATAATGTTGGTGTAGCATAATAAGCAAATTTAGGAACAGGGAGGCAATGGGAGTGGAGGAACATTTTAGGAAACTGGAGCAGATTTACCTGGATGCCCCTTATAATCAGCATCTTTATGATGACAATAGCATTGAAATTTCGGCAGGTCGGGCAGTAATTCAAACCCGGGTAAGTCCCCGGCACTTTCATGGTGGCGGTAATATGCATGGTTCATGCTATTTCCGGCTGCTGGATGATGCTGCTTATTTTGCAGTCAATTCACTGATAGATGATGCCATGATTTATACGGTTTCTTTCCATGTGCATCTTATCAGACCGGTGGGGGAAGGAATAATTATTGCGGAAGGTGAGGTCAGGCATAAAGGGAACAACCGCTTGATTGCTGAATCAACCATTTATAATATGGATGACAAGGTGGTAGCTTTTGGGACGGGCGAATTTATGAAAAGCCCGGTGCCCCTGGAAAACATCAGGGGCTACATTGACGATAAGCAGGGATAAACATATTAGTATTACTTATGAAAGCTGGAATAAATGATGAATTTTTACAGAACGATGGCTGCTTTATATGATTTAGTTTTGTACCGCAATCTTTTAAACGATCCCGCTTTAAAACTTTGTGCTGAGCTGGCAGAGGATGATGATGAGCAGCAGGCTCGGGGAAGATATTATGAAGTTTGTTCGTATTTGCTTGCTTACTATGAAAAAAAGCCTTTTTATCATGATCTATGGAAAAACTATGTGATTGGCCACATGATTGAAGATGAGAATCCCTTCAGTCGCGCTTGTGAACGCGGCGTTCTGACCGAACAATATTCCAGCCTGCAGAAGCTGGCCCGGCATGATCTGGCACGCCTGCTGGATCTTTATCATCTTAATTGGACAGACTTGGGGCAGAAACTGGGCTTTGCTAAAGCTGGCTGTTTGATGAGTTATGAAGCTCCCGCATCCTGTGAGCTGCCTTTTTTCTTTCGCTCGGCAGTACAGCATTTACTTGATAGCTTTAATCATTCATCATCACTGACTGATTCTATAGCGGTGTTAATGGAATTTTATGCACAGCATGGGTCAGGCTCTCTGGCTGCTTATCAAGCATTTTATTGGGATGATGGCCTGGTAGGTATTCCTTATCCTGATCCTATCCGTCTGGATCAAATAATTGGTTATGATGAGCAAAAAGAGATATTAATCCGGAATACCAGAGCCTTTCTCAAGGGGCAAGGGGGTAACCATGTACTTCTTTATGGAGACAGGGGGACAGGTAAATCATCTTCGGTAAAAGCACTTTTACATGAATTTGCTCCCTGGGGATTGCGCATGGTGGAAATGGATCGCGGTCGATTAATGGAATTCAATCGTCTCATCCATACCCTCCGTAATCGGGCTGGTTATTACATTGTTTTTATCGATGACCTCTCTTTTGAAGATTTTGAGGTAGAGTATAAATACCTGAAAGGCTATATTGAGGGCAGTCTGGAAGCACCCGCTGATAATGTTCGTCTCTATGTTACTTCCAACCGTCGCCACTTAATTCGTGAAACCTGGAGCGAACGTCAGCAGGGTGATGAGATTCATGTACGGGATGCCCGACAGGAAAAGCTTTCTTTTGCTGATCGCTTTGGCTTAATGCTGACCTACCCGGCTCCGGATCAGGATCAATATCTGTTAATGGTCAGAAAAATGGCTCGTCGTGAAGGGTTGAATTATAGCCAGGATCAGTTAGACCGTATGGCTCTACAGTGGGAACTTGGCTTTCATGGCCGCTCGGGGCGCAGTGCTCAACAATTTATCAACGATTTAAAGTCACGGGCTGCCATAGAACTGGAGTAAACTTGAGTATCTGCATCGGCGGTAGCCGTAAAGATATAAAGATAAATAGTTGGCGCAAGGCGTTAAAGCAGCGGCGATTTTACTTTTATCCATCGGTCCAGACTCTGACGATCATCTAATACGGCGGCGAACAGGTCGCCTTTATTTTGAAGGCGCTCTAGGATAGTCTTGATGGTGGACCGGTCTGGCTGCACGTCTTTTACCTCTTTCCATTCCAGCGGGGTGGAGACGGGGGCATCCGGGCGCGGCCTGATACTGTATGGTGCACATATGGTTTTCCCCATTACATTTTGCAGATAATCTACATAGATTTTATTCCCCCGGCAGCTGACAGCTCTTTCTACCGTAGCGATTTCAGGCAAAAGAGAACAAATCGCTTCGGCTATCACCCGCGCAAATTCCCGCAGAGTTTTATAAGGGTAGCGGGCTTCCACGGGAAGATAAATATGCAGTCCCATAGCCCCGGATGTCTTGGGGTAGCTGCGCAGGCCCAGATCAGCCAGCATATTTTTCAGCTGCAGAGCAACATTTACCACATCCTGGAACTTGCTGCCGGGGGAAGGATCAAGATCAAAAACAATGTAATCAGGACATTCTATTGACTGTATACGGGATATCCAGGGATGAATTTCAATACAGGCTTGATTGGCACACCATACCAGCCCTGCTGCATCCTCAACCATAAGCAAGCGATTTTCTGAACCCTCCGGTGATTTCCAAAGATACGATCTAAACCATGCCGGGGTATACTCGGGGGCATTTTTTTGGTAAAAGTATTTACCCTCTATCCCATCTGGATAACGGGTAAAGACCAGCGGTCGATCCTGCAAATGTGGCAAAATAAAAGGAGCCACAGTGTGGTAATAAAAAATAAGATCAGCCTTGGTATACCCTGGCTGCGGCCAGAGAATTTTTTCCAGCCTGGATAATGCAATTGTTTTTCCTGCCACTTCTACCTGCTGTGCCGTTTTCAATCAGTCCTTTTCTCCTTTTTTAAGGTAACAAAAAGCTTTCCAGCACCGGATGACGCAGGTGCAGATCTTCCGTCCACTCTAGATAGCTAACCCGGGCTCCCAGCAGGGGTTGAACAAAAAACTGTCCCGCCTGCTGCTGTTTATAATTATAAAAAGGGGAGACATCGGTCTGTAGTTTGGGCAACTCCTGGCTGAGCAGTGCACTCTGTTCGGCAGAAAGACCGCTTCCTGCCCGGCCAATATAAGCAAGGTTTTTTTCGCGATATACTCCCAGCAGAAGTGCATTGACTTTTTTATTACGGAGGGTGTAGCCGCCGATGATACAATCCTGCCAGCGCTGGCATTTGATCTTAAACCAGGCCTGATGGTGTTTGCCAGCCAGGTAAGGACTATCACGCTTTTTAGCGACAATGCCTTCCATTTCCATATCCTGGACGGCCTGAAACAGAGCCGGCCCCTGATCAAAGCTTTCTACTATGCAAGCCAGTGGATTGTCCATCAATACATTCTGCAGCTCTTGCAGCCTTTTTTCCAGAGCCTGGGCTCGCAGGTCTTTCCCGGATAAGAAAAGAAGATCAAAAACCATATAATGCACCGGGCGAACACGTTCATAATAAGCAATGCTGGAAGATTTGGTGCAGCGATCCCGGGCGATAATTGCCGAAAAATCAGGACGGTTATGGTTTAGAACTACCAGCTCTCCATCCAGAACAGCTGATGGGGCTTTAAGATAATGCGGCAACTGCTGGAGTTCAGGGTACTGCAGGGTACGATTATGTAATCGCTTGTTTATCAATACGACCTGCTCATCCTCAATATAGGTCAGCATCCGCACCCCGTCCCACTTTACCTGATAAAGATAATCTTTGTGATCCAGTACTTCTTTACGTAAAATGGGTTCCATAACTGGTATATCAAAGTTCATCATTTCCTCAGCTTCCTGTTTGAACTTTTTTCTTACGGGTGGTCTTCTTTTTTGTTTTACCTTGCCGTTCTTCTTCGGCTATTTGTACACTTGCTTTTAAAGCTTCCATCAAATCCACTACCTTGTCAGGTTCAGCTTGAACCCGGGGAGCTACGACTTTGTTGCCGGCAATTTTGGCTTCCAGGAGTTCTCGGAGTGCCTGACGATATTCATCGGTATACCGCTCCGGTTCAAAAGGTACCGTTAATTGTTCAATCAGATTGACCGCCATTTTAAGTTCCTTTTCCTGGATCTGCTTGGCTGGCAATCCCTGATTTAATTCCGCCGCTGATCGAATCTCATCTGGGTAAAAAATGGTTTCCATTACCAGCAGATCATCTTTAACTCGCAGTACAGCCAGTGATTGTTTGGAGCGAATCATTACTTTAGCAATAGCAATTTTACTGGTTTGACGCATGGCTTCTACAATTAAAGCATAAGCCTTTTCGCCCCCTGCCGCTGCTTCCAGATAATAGCTTTTATCAAAATATATTGGATCCACCTGAAGCAGTTCAACAAAATCGAGAATATCAATGGTTTTGGTATTTTCCAGAGGGATGCTATCCAGGTCTTCCTCATTTACCACTACATAACTGCCCCGCTGGTATTCATAACCGCGTACAATGTCCTCCGGCCCGATTTCACGGTCACAGTGGGGACAAAATTTCTGGTACTTTATCGGTGACATACACTCTTTATGTAGATAACGAAAAGAAATATCCTTGTTTTCGGTGGCTACATACATACTGACAGGAATGTTAACCAGTCCAAAACTTACCGCCCCTTTCCACAGGGTTTTCATAGCTATCACCCCTTCTGCCTTTTTTATAGCTTGCAGTCCCGGCTATGAAAATATTCATTTACTGTCCCGGAGCGCGTAAACAAAGGTGAAGCAATTAAAGCGGGCTCCTCTAAAATAATTTAATGTGGTCCTATTATCACTACAGGACTGCTGTATTAGTAAAAGATTCCTGAAGAGCTTGACAGAAATACCGGGTTTTTATAAAATGGGCGTAACAATTACATATATGGAATACTTGCATTTAAAAGCCATTAGCCGATACGATCAAAGCCTGCATTCCAGGCAGGCTGCTTTTTGAATTGGTACTGGTAAGGAAAAAACGATGATGCTGATTTATTGCCGTAGTGCCAGCTGATAATGATTTATCATACTGATCACGCATGATATTGCATTGATGAACATTTTCCTTTACCCTAATAGGTAATCCGGGAAGATATTTAAAAGGAGGGACATATATGAAAGATTTGAAAGAATTGAAAGGAACCAGAACAGAGCAGAATATCCAGGCGGCTTTTGCGGGTGAATCACAGGCACGCAATAAGTACGATTACTATGCCAGTCAGGCCAAAAAAGAAGGATTTGAACAAATTGCCGGCTTTTTTAGAGAGACTGCAGAAAATGAAAAAGAACATGCCAAGAGACTTTTTAAGCTTTTGAATAATGGTGAAATTCCAGCCACTGCAGATAATCTATTAGATGCTGCAGAAGGCGAAAATTATGAGCATAACAGTATGTATCCTGAATTTGCTAAAGTAGCAGAAGAAGAGGGATTTCCTCAGATTGCAGCCATCTTTCGCTCCATTGCTGTGGCTGAAAAACATCATGAAGCGCGCTACCGGGGATTACTGGAAAACATCAAGCGGGAAACAGTGTTTAAAAAACCGGCGGCCGTTAAGTGGAGATGTCGCAACTGCGGTTTCATTTATGAAGGGTCAGAGGCACCGAAAAAATGTCCGGCCTGTGCACATCCGCAGGCTTATTTCGAATTGTTAGCCGATAATTATTAATATTTGCTTAATAAGGAAAAGGACTTCTCTATGATTGGAGAAGTCCTTTTTGTTGGTGCGCCCGGCAGGGACGCAGTCTAATGGGTGAAAATTCCTAGCGCGGCTTGATAGTGAAATCTTCTTGCGTACTTTCTTTCTCGGCAGATATTTCCTCTGTTTCCCCAATGTCCTGTGCTGAATCTTCTATTTCTTTGGCCAGCACTTTTTCGATTAAGGTGGCTAATTCAGCCCGCGTAATAGCCTGGTGGGGATTGAAACGGCCATCGGGCGTGCCGCTTAATATGCCTTCTTGATATAAGGCAATAATATAGCCCAGGTCTTCATGGGAAATGAGTATACCATCATTAAAAGGGATAGTATCGGTTACTACCGGTTCCAGATTAAGAGCTTTGGCTAGTATTACAGCAGTTTGAGCTCTGCTGGCCTGCATTTCTGAATGAAAGCGATTCAGGTTAATAATTTTTTGGTCGGCGGCTATTTTCACCTGGTTGCGAATCCAGCTAGGTACTTTTTCCAGTTCTTTGTTGATGGTAACATCATTATTTTCCTCTTCATCGGGATTATCATCTATGATTTCATCTGCATCAGGCAGATCAATGGTATTCATTATCATGGATAGGGTCTCTGCGTAAGTAACGGATTGATCAGGTTTAAAGGTACCATCAGGATAGCCACTTACTATGCCTGCATAAGCCAGTTTATTAATTGAATCACGGGCCCAGTGGTTAACAGCATCACGGAAGCTGGCAGGGGTATTTCCTTCATGGTTGGATGTGATCAGAGTTATATACTTTTCTTGTACATCTTTTTTGACTTTATTTTTTTTGTTTTTATCCTGGTTGGCCTTATCAAGCTGTCCAGGTACGATGTCTTTTTGTATTTCGGTTTGTGTTTTAGATGGCTCCGCTGTTGAAGCTTTACCCCTGTCAGGGTCTGCCTGTACGGCACCGGCCCCCACAAAGACCAGTAAAAAGATCGGAATAAAATAATAAACAAACCTCTTCACAGAATTAACCTCCCCTATAATAATTAAGGATATTTTATCCTATATCTGCAAAATTGACAAAAAGGATAAAAAACAATATTCCCGGCTGCAGGAAAAATGATATAAGAATAGGATGCAACATAAATGAAAAGGAGGATACAATAATAGCCAAGGGAGGTGTGACAAATGGATTTCAATGAGAAAAAAGGACATTGGTCAGAAAAATTTGATATTGCTGCCAGCGAGCTAATTCAGCGCATTAAAGAATTGATTCAGGAAGGGAACGTCAATCGGATCATTATTCGCAATGCCAGGGGCCGGCTTCTTCTGGAGATTCCTGTAACCGGCGGGGTAGCGGTAGGTAGTATTATAACCATACTATCTCCTGTTCTGGCGGTGTTAGGTTTTCTGGCCGCTCTTATGGCCCGGGTTCAGGTGGAAGTTATACGTCATCATGAATAGTACTGTGTTCAAACTGTTGAATTAGTTCCTCTACCTGCAGCCAGCTGCTAACCCGGATAATATTATCGGCCTTCACATGTGCATTGTAGGGCGTATCAAACATGAGAACAGGTATGTGATGACTGATTTCCAAACAGAGATCATGATGATCTTCGATCATGAGGTCGATTTTATTTTCTAAACAGGCGGTTAATTTGCTGAAATGAAACATGTTGTCAGTTCTGTTCATGATCAATTTATGGTAGCGCAGGCCATGTTTCTTTAACCAGTAGAGGGTGGCATTTTTAATCTCAGCTTTGCGTTCATTACGGGATGTGATCAATACAATACGGTGTTTTTCATAGAGGCGGTTAATGGTTTCGATGGCATATGGTTTGGGTGATACGTTTATATAGATATCTACCAGGTTTTCTTTTAAAAAACGCCTGGTTAATTCTGTATCCCAGCCAAAAGATTGCTCCAGGCGATATTCATTGATATCCGGGTTTAACGAATATCCGTTGCGGTCGGCAAAGCGTTGGGCATACCGGTAGATGGTTTCCTTTGTATTGGTAATAGTATTATCAATATCAATGCCAAGATTCATCTATTATAACTCCTTTAAAATAATTTAAATTTCCTTGATAAGCCGCTCATCTTTTTTTATAGATGCCAAGGAAGCATTTATTTCACCTCCTAGCAGAATGATGATACTGCATAAATATAACCACACCAGGAGGATGATTATACCGCCTATGCTACCATAAATCTGTGCATAACGGCCAAATTCATTTACGTAATAAGAAAAAGCTGCTGAGGCAATCCCCCATCCCAGGGTAGCAAAGATGGCCCCGGGCAGGACTTCCCGGAAAGAAAGATTGCGATCAGGGGTATAACGATACATAAGGATGAATACCAGCAGCATCACGATAAAGGGAAGCACCCAGCGTATCCACTGCCATACCATTGCAAAAATGGTGCTTAAACCCAATAGAGCAAAAAGATCTTCCCCAATAATTCGTCCTAACACCAGCATAAAAAGAGCAGAAATGATCACCAGAGCCAGTAAAATGGTGGAAATCAGTGAGGTCAAAAGCAGCTTCCAAAAAGGTCTGGTTTCCTTTTCTTTATAGGCACGATTAATTCCACGAATAATAGCATTGAAGCCGGTTGATGCTGCCCATAAGGTGGCAATCATACTAAAGGATAGGAGGGCATGATTGCGATTGCTGCTGATTTCCATAATATTACGCACCAGAGTATCGGCAGCCGCTGCGGGCAGAATACGAACAAAATCGTAAGCCATTTCAATAGTCAGCGGTGTGTAAGCCAGTAAAGCCAATAAGAAAATCAGAAAAGGGAAAACAGCCAGGATTAAAAAGTAAGCCAGTTGAGCAGCCAGGGCGGTTACCTCATCATCAATAAAGCGCTGATACATATCCCGAAAAAATGTTAACCAGTGAATTTCCTGCATGATCGCCCTCCGAGAGGTGCTTTTTAACAGTATATGCTAAGCGGAGCAGCTTTAAAAGAATTATCCTACCAATCGCAAATGGATCCAGATAAGCAGCACCCGTAATACAGCTGTTACCGGGACCGCCAGCAGCATTCCCCAGATGCCGAAAAGCTGTGCTCCAGTTAGCAGCACGAATACAATGACCAGTGGATGCATGCCTAATTTGCCTCCCATTACATTGGGAGTAACTATCGCGGATTCAATCTGCTGAATAATAAGAATGGCAATGAGCATATACAGGGCAGTTTTGGCTGATAC
>DUSB01000156.1 GCA_012840625.1 Syntrophomonadaceae bacterium | reverse complement strand
GGTTTGCGTATACTATATGCTGACAGAAGGGCTTCTGTTATTACCACCTTTTAGAGCTTCTAGGAGCTCTAGTATATTCTCTTTCATTATCCGACGGCCCATGCGTATAATTCGATCTGCATTACTAAGATCGTCCAGGCTAACATCACCAACACCGGGAAAGAGCAGCATATCAGCAAAAAGGCGCTCTTCGGTATCAGAGGTTTCATAGGTAAGTATATTAATAGAACGGGAGGCAATCTCCGGGATCCCATGAACGGGGTTTTTGTATACCGGCTGGCTCAGATTGATAGCGAGGATATAGTCAGCACCCATCATCCGTAATGCACGGGCTGGCACCATATCTTTGAGTCCTCCATCTACCATTTTCATTCCCCGCAAGAGACGAGGTTGAAAGGCAGCAGGAATTGCGCTACTGCATCGTACGGCTTCACTCAGGAGTGCCTCGGTAATCACCACCACGCTTTCATTTTCATAGTCCACACCCTGGTTGGTGAAGATAACCTGCTGCCCGGTATCTATATTGCAGGCCATAATGGCTAATTTTTGTTTGGCCTCCTGCAGACTGCGTCCTCCAGTTAGTTTATAAATCAATTCTTCTAGTTTTTTCCCGGCCATCATGCCATTTAATTCTTTACGGTAAAAGGGCAGAATGAAACTGCAGATATACTGCAAAATACCGATGACATCATAGTCCAGATAGTCCCGCGGGTTGATGGTCTGGAGGATTTCTTCCATCTGATAGGGATTAATCCCGCTGGCATAAAGGGCGGCTATCACACTCCCTGCGCTGGTACCGGCCAAGTATTGCGGCTCTATCCCTGCTTCAGCAAGGATTTGGAGAACGCCTATATGGGCCAGGCCCTTTAATCCTCCCCCTCCCAGGGCCAGGCCCAGGCTTTTCTTATTTTTATCCACCATGGTTCATCCTTTCAGAGCCCTGCTCCTCATAATTAAATTCAGCGGTTGCATTTACGGGCTGCAAAGCGTCCTATGTCTTCAATGTTATCTCTATTTCGAGACTGCAGCAGGATCCAGTAGTCGAGGTACTCTTGTGCCTTGGTCTCCTTTTTATACGTTTCTATCTGCTCGGTAATGGCTTGATACCGATGTATGATCTCCTCCAGCTGTTTGCGCATACGGTTTTTTTCTGCGCGATCAATGCGGATAGTTTTTATACGCTGGTCAGACACAAATACACCTCCGATATAAACTGGTGAAAGAAATGAAAAAGTTAGTTAGAAAAAAGGAAATGCCCGGCTGCCTACCGAGCACTTAAATAAAAGTTTAGCATTCCACCTCGGGATCTAATTCTCCATAGACAATGATGTCATGCATCTTGCCTAATTTATCGATGATATCTACGTAGACAACCAGATGCAAGCAGGTTCCGGTAATGGAGTCATCCAATCCACAGGGATTGGATGGATCTTCACAATTGCCTTTAATTTCATAATCGAAGCTCCAGTTACAGAGTATAACCTCGGATTGATCGATTTCACGGCGAAATTCTTCAATGGTAAGGGGTGGGTCAAATTCATCCAGTTCAATGGTCTGTTCATAGGTGTCTTCAACGGTCACAATCTGATAATTGCCCTCTACGATAACGAACAGGATGACTTCATAGTTAATATGGATTTTTACCTTGTTGAAATTCAGATCTTCGTATGCCTTGATTAATTTTACTTTGATATCATCTACATGGGTAATCTTTCCGCCTACGCCATCTTCCCCGGAATCGGGGACACAAAAAGTAGTATCCAGCACTTTAACCTGTCGCGCGATATACTTGGCTTTAATAACCTTGGCCCAGAGATCCAATCTGCAGCCTTCCGGGTATTCACATTTTAAAGCAGCCATAAAATTTCCCCTCCTCATTTCTCTACTGCCATCAGTTTTTTTGGTAATACACTGGTATTGGCAGACTACCAGATATCTAGGATATCTTATGAGAAGGGGCAGTAAAAGGTGATGCCTGGGGGCAGAAATTTATTTAAAATACTCCTTTTTCTCCGGTGAGCTGCTATAAACTAAAGCCTAATAATTTTTTTAATCGCCGGCCAACGTAGGCTTGTTGGGGATCCTTTTGGAGCTCCTGTTCCCGCAAGTTATTAACTTGTTGCTGATATTGTTGCAGCAGGGTTTCCCGGCTGACTAATTTTTCCGACAGCCGGTTTTTTTCCTCCTGGCTGCTGCGTAATTCCTGTTTGAGCCGATAGTTTTTTGTCTCCATTTTTTGCAAACTGCGTTTTAACAGGGATAGATCCTTTTCCAATAAGGATATTTTTCGACGCAGGGAAGCGTTTTCCAGCCACAGCTGCTGCGAATTTTCATCTTCTGCAGTGAAAGCACAGGGCTGGTCATGTATCAGCTGGGTCTGTCCCTGCAAGCTGACTGCCTGCTGAATAGCAACCATAAGGTTATACTTCAAATAATAGCGGATGATAAGTTCCTGACCTTTCATTTCTCCATCCCAGTTAAAATACTCCATATCTATATAAAATTCCATGGCTTCAGAAACGTCCAGGACCGGATCCAGGGTACTTATTGCAATACGATCCCGGAGGCGTTCATCGTATTTAATTAAGCTGCTGCGCCCAGATGGATCTTTTACCAGCAGCAGAAGCTCAATATCAAAGATTACTTGCAGGGATCTGCCCTGCAGCTGTATGCTGTGATGGCGTATTTTTATGCGGATATCTTCTGTACATTGAAAGGGTTCCGGTATGGAGTAATTGCCCGTGGTTTGATAATGCCGTAATGCTGGTAGCATAGAAATGATTACAGGTACCCGAATTATAAGCTGCTCTTGCATAAATGCTCACCCCCTGCATGCTTTTGGATGGCATTGCAAGTATATGCAAAAAGGACAAAAAAAAGACTGCCCCAAAGGGCAGCTCTGATGTTTTTTTAATTGTTAGCAGATGCGATTTTGATTTCACCATCATGCTTATCATAAACAAACAGTTCCACTGTTTCTGTCAGCACATCTGCATAAGTATAGGATACTCTGCGCTCTACTTTTCGTTCATCTAGTTTTATGACAAATATGTTGGGGTAAATAGATTCAAGAATTCCTTCTTTTTCTATAATACGGTTCCTTCCCCGATTGGCTTTCAACCTGATTTTACTGCCAACAAAAGATTCCAGGTCTTGTTTGATATCGGAAATTGCTCTGGGAGAACTCAAATTATCACCCTCTTCTGAAATTGTCACATACAATTATATCGTAGTCGCAATATAATGTCAAGATCAAAGTATCTAGTATATAAAACTATCCCGGTGCTGTCAACCATAAGTTAATAAAAATCGGGTTTTTTTAGCGGGTGTAACGGTCAGCCACAGTGCTTGCTGCGCAGGCATCCGGCTTAATATATACATCAAAACCACTGCCCACGATCATGCCAATAATTTCTTTGACCAGTTCCTTGGTCGCTCCATGAGTTCCTACATCTACATGAATTTCTACTTTCATATCTTCGCTGCCATGCTTTTTTAAGCATTCCATTAAATCGTCTGCCAAGGCCAGGCTCAGCGATGCTTCATAAAAAATACGCTGGCGCAGGCTGGTAATTCGCCGGTCCATCTGCCTAGTATAGAAGTAGCGCGCCCCTTTTCCTACTCGGTGGATAATGATGGCTGATACAAAACAGGTGCCTGTTTCACGCGCATGTGAATCACTACCGACAATCAATTTATAGGTGCGGGTAAGATCCTCACTGATATATTCCAGTAAATCTACCACCAATTCATCCAGGCTCATTTGCCCTTTGCTGGGGCTGATAAACATCATTGACCGTTCGCCTCCCACGAAGAAAATGCATCCACTAGCTTCGCGTAATCTTGCAATGCCAAATTTTCTGGTCGCAGATTTTTTGCAATTCCCAGTTCCTGCAATTTTGCCTCGGTTACTTTTTTATCAATTCCAAAGTAGCTGCTAACGATATTGAGTATTGTCTTACGGCGCTTTTGAAATGCCTCCCGTATCAGTCCATCTAGAACCGCTTCCTGTTCCGGGGTAAGGATTAAGGATCGGCGGGGAAGCAACTTTATAACAGCAGAGTCTACTTCTGGACGGGGATAAAAACAATTTCTTGATACCTTGGTAACAAGATGAATGTCTGCATAATAAGCGCTTGTTACTGTTAAACGTCCATAATCCCTGGTTCCCGGTTGAGCCAGCAGGCGTTCACTTACTTCTTTTTGTATCATCAAGGTAGCGGCCTGCATATGCGTACATTCCTTAAATAATTTAAAAATAATCGGAGAGGTAATATGATAAGGAATGTTGGCACAAACCTGATAGGGGGGACATTCTTCAGCAGCAGAAAGTGCGCATAATTGCTGTTCAATATCCACTTTAAGTATATCCTGGAAAAACAGGTTTATATTGTTATATTCAGTAGTTAATTCACTTAGTACGGGTTCCAGGGTATGGTCTATATCAATAGCCAGTACCCCAGCAGCATGCTCAGCCAGTTCTTTCGTCATAGCGCCCAGACCCGGCCCAATTTCTACCACCCATTGATCTGCCTGTAAACCTGTGCTTTCTACGATGCGCTTAATAATGTTTTTGTCCACTAAAAAATTTTGCCCCAGTGTTTTTTTCGGTTTTATTCCGTAGTGCTGCATAATGTGCCGGACTCCCGACGGGGTTGCAATATCGAGCATCTTATCTTTTTATCCCCTATGACAATCTTTTCTTTACTATTATACACTAGTGATGCAAATTTGCTTATTGGGACATTTTAGCTCGAATCGGGGACCTAAAAAGCTAAAATAAAAACCCGGACAGAAGGTCCGGGTAAGATGATTATTATTTCTGACGCATGTTTCGATTCAGCTCCTGTATATCACGGGCATAATTGGAAATAGGGCGCCCCTCCAAAACCCCACTGGCTATATCTTTGAGCTTCTTAATCATGCCAGAATCGGTGGTAACCAGTACTTCCGACAGCTTGGTTTCACTAGATAGCAAGCGCTGGCGTACATTTTGTTTAATGGTCTTTTCTTTTTGGCTGCCCATAATGGATGGATCCTCCAGAGTAATCCCCACCATGGCAATCACTCCAGTATCAGCCGCTGTATTCATGGTCTTATTTCCCACCCGGACTTGCCCCGGATTAGGTGTGGCTGTAGGGTTGGGAACTAAATCTGAACCTTTTTTGGCCGAGTCTTTTACCGGAGCTGTTTGCCCCGTATCAACAATAACGGTGGCTGTCTTTACCCCGTCAACGTTTTCAGCAATGTTGGACAGCCGGCTGGCCATAACCCGCATGTCAGATGTATCCATGGCGCTGTCTGGCTTTACCCTGTAACTCTGGCTTTTGCTCTGATCAGGATTAACCGGTTTTTTGGCTGCCTGATTACTACAACCTGCAGCCATCATAGTAAAAAGCAAAATAAAGCATAATAACAGTGTCGGTGTTCTTTTCATTTTTTCCCTCCTGTTTTCGTATTTACTACTAGTTTCTGAGCTGTTAGTTTTTTTAAACGTGGCAATATATGTCATTGTATTTTAACGGCTAGAAAACGCTGATCCCTATGATTTGCACTGAGCTTTTCAATATTAAAATCAGCGTCCATTATATCTATGCTACTGTGAAGCGATGAAGCAATATTTAAAATAAATATTATATTAACCAGTTTCTAAATCCCCGGCCTATTATTTACTCCCATAAAAATGGCGGGGATGAACCCCGCCATGCGCTTTCCTTATCTGTTTTGCTTAATAGCTACTATCGGAGAACGTAAACCTTTACGACCCGCCTTCCCCAGTTAAGACACTGGCTACGGTTCTCCATAAAAAGATCCAGCGTGTTTCCTCTAATCGAGGCACCGGTATCGGATGCTGTAGCATAGCCATATCCTTCTATATAGAGTTTGCTCCCCAGAGGAATAACGCTTGGATCTACAGCTACCATGCCTACAGCAGGAGTCCTGCCGGTAGCAGTCCGAAATCCTGTATGTGTGTAGGCGCTTGCTGACATATAAAGGGTATTATGAACGTCAAAGCGCTGCCCTCCACGGGACACCTGGGTAATACTTCCCATCGCCACCACTTTATTTTGCGGATGGACCAGGGTCTCCGTGCGAATGATTTCACGCCTGGCTTCTTTGCCATTATGGTAGGTAACACGTACCGTATTTTTTACCTGTCCATTTCTGCCTTGCTGGACCGTACGTGTTAGCCCTTTTTCCAGCGTAGGATCATTGATGGTTTCAACCCCACAGGGCATATCTTTTTTCTCTTCATATTCTTTCTCACTTACTCGAATCAGCTCCAAGGTCTGATTAGGTACCACCTTATTGGTTGATGGTTTGGCCTTCACAAAGTCCTTCTCGCCTACTTTAAATCCAGCCAGGGTAACAGCTTCGTTTAATGGAACCGGTGTTGTTACGATTTCCCTGGTTTGGCCGTCAGCAATTACTTTGACCCTGAAGGCGCGGATCACCTTAACTTCCATATCCTTTTCTATAGGATCGTTTAGACCCGGGGCAACCTTATCCTTGGGCCCCAGTTTAACATTTTCCTTCTTGAGAACATCCGCAACTGTCCCCGCAAATAAAACTCTGGTCTGAATGATCTTTCCGTCCACAGCAATGGTGACCGGCTTCTGTAAAGCAAAAAATAAACTTACAGAAAAGATAATGGCCACCGCAATTCCTATAAGCAGGAAAGCGCCCTTTTTGGACCAGATTAATTTCATTGGTCTCCTCCTTTTCCCATGCTCACCGATTCCAAAATATGAGCATTACCATTTAATCAAACACACGTAAAAATGTCAACAGTATTTCCATATGTTGGAATTCTAATCTTGTTCCAGCTGCCTGGATAAACCCTCCAATATCAGCATAGTCATTTGCTCTATACTTTATCCCGCCTTATCAAAAAAATATGCTGAAATGCCGGTGTTGTGACACAGATTGTTTTGTGT
>DUSB01000155.1 GCA_012840625.1 Syntrophomonadaceae bacterium | reverse complement strand
CCGGTGGTGAGTGGATTTCAACGCTAACCCTGGAAGATGTAATCAGCCAGTTCCCGCCAGTATTAGAGTGTGCTGTGATCGGTATTCCTGATCCGAAATGGGATGAGCGCCCATGTGCCTGCATCGCCTTTAAGGAGGGTCAGAGTGCTACGCCGGAAGAAATCCGTGACTGGATAATGAAGTTTACTGAGGATGGTACCATTGAAAAATGGTGGGTCCCCGATATACCTAACGGTTATTTCTTTGTAGATGAAATTCCTCATAATTATATTGGCAAAATTGAAAAAAATACCCTTAGAAAGATGTATGCTGAAAAGGCAGAACATGAAAGAGCTTAATCTTTTAGTTATCTAGCTAAAATTCATCTTCAGGACATATAAGTACAAAAGGCGTAGGCTTGATTACAATCAGGTCTACGTCTTTTATAATTAGATTAGCTCGATGTGTTATAATAATGAAATAAATAAAATGCTCAGGCATCAGATAAACAAAATGAAATTCTTCATAAAGGAGAAATAAAATGAAAACTGCCATCATTGCTGATAGTACCTGTGACCTTCCAGCAGAAATTATTGAAAATTATGATATCGAAGTTTTACCTTTTACGATACACATTAATGATCATGATTACTTGGACGGTATCACCATTACTACCGAACAACTTTATCAAGCTATGAGAAATGGGCAAAGACCTACAACTTCTCAGATCAGTCCGCTTTTAATCAGGAAATCTTTTATAAATCATGCCGAAAAAGGTGAGCCCTGTATTTATATCGCTTTTTCAGCTGCTATGTCAGGTGCCTATCAAACCAGTCAGCTTATTGCCAGTGAGGTTAAAGAGTTATATCCTGACTTTGATATTGACATCATTGATAGCAAAGGTGGTTCTCTGGCTACTGGAATCGTAGTCTATCAAGCTGCCAGGATGGCTCAGGAAGGAAAGACTAAAAAGGAAATCGTTGACTTTATTTCATTCCAAGCGCCCCGAATGGAGCATATCTTTACAGTTGATAATCTAGAAACCCTTCACCAGGGAGGACGCGTCAGCCGTACCGGGGCTATTATTGGCAATATGCTTAATATTAAACCAATACTGCATGTACAAAATGGCGAAATTTTACTTTTGCAAATGGTTCGAGGCAGAAAAAAGGTCTGGACAAAATTATTAGATATTATGGAGGCCCGGTGTGTTAAAACAAAAGAGCAGATTATTGGAATCTCCCATGCTGATGATCTGGAGACAGCGCTTAAAATAAAGAATATGATCCAGGAACGTTTCGGATTTGATAACTTTATAGTTAATTTAATTGGTAGTGTTCTCGGTGCACATATCGGCATCGGCGGGGTCGGTCTCTTTTTCCCTAATGAAATTCCTGCGTAAGCTAGTTTTTCTATTTCTATTAATGAAATGATAGTAAAATTAAAATAGATAGGATAAAACCCCCTATGATAGCTATACAGCGCTTATCATAGGGGGTCAATGTTTTTAACTTATAATTAGTATTAGCATTAAGGATTCATTTCGTAAACGTCAACCAGGCTATAAACTTCTTCATTAAGAACTTTTTCGAATTCTTCCTGATTGGGAACTGGTCGCTTAATCATCTTCTGAATCTTTTCAAGCTGAGCATCGGTGTTGAGCGGTTTTCCATAAAGATCAACCGCATAGGAGGAAAAGTCTCTAACAAAGCGATCAAACATCTGGTTCATGACTTCATCACTGATACCCTCAATTTTGGCGCTTTCAATAATAAGCTGGCCATAAGCCACCATGGTAAATAGTTCACCAACAGCCAGGAGATAATCAAAGTCTTCCATCTGTTTGGCTAGGCCTTTACCTGAAGCGATAAGATATTCCTGGTAGGCCTTAATTTGCTCCATATAAACCTTAACATTGGGCAGATGAGCCACACTATTATAAGCAATATTAAAGTCATGGAACTTCGTTTTTGCATAGCCTCTAGTCCGACCTTGACGGAAGAGGTATTCATCATTTCTATCATCAGTGATTCTTCCGATCTCTTCAAATTCGGCCGGCATAAACATATAACTGGGAATCAATTTAGCTATCAGAGCCATATTAACGTGCACTGTACCTTCAAGCTTCGGAAAACCTCTAAGCTCAGTAACTGCCTGCTCAAAATAGGTATCTTTTTCAAAGCCTTTTGCTGCAATAATATCGAAGAGGTATTCGAGAACCTTTTCGCCTTCCAGAGAAACCTTCATTTTCATAATGGGATTATACAGAAGATATCTCTTATCATTCTCGTTTGCTACCCTCATATAGTCTGTTGCTCTGAGGCCAAAGAGTTTCATGCCCATAATTCTAAGCCAGGAATCAACGAAAAGCCTTTTAATGTGCGGAAAATCGGTAACTCGATTACCGTATAATTTCCGATGATAAGCGTGGTTCAGCGACTCGTAGAAGGAATGGGTTACAATGCCTGTAGCTCCTGAGCCGATGTTAAATTTACAAATATTAATGGTATTGAGCATATCATCCCATGCTTTATCCCCTCGGGAAAGAATCTCTTTTTCTGTAATCGGGTAATCATGAAGATTGAATTCAGCCACAAACTGCTGGTTGGAATCGATAACGTTTTTCACTAACTCATAGTTTGGATGAGCTGAATCAACTACGAAGAAAACATACTCGCCTGTATCGGCTATCTTGCCAAATACGCTTACTGTACTAGCAACATTACCATTACCAATGTAATATTTATTCCCGTTAGCAAGATAAGTTCCATCACCTTGAGGAGTGAGAGTCATTTCTGATGCGTAGATGTCTGCGCCATGCTCTCTTTCAGATAGACCGAAGGCACATAGAGCATTATCTTTTAATTTCCGCGCCGCTATGTGCTTTGCTTCTTCATTGTCGCCCAGTAATACCGGGTTGAGACCCAGTGCTGAAACGTGATAAGTATACCAGTAGGCTGCACCATAGAATCCACATATTTCTGAGAACTCATACATCCTGTACGTGCTATAATATTGATTGGGATCAGAGCCATAGCCTGATGGCAGGAAGAGCGTTTCGAAGATACCCTCTTTGGTTACAAACTCGGCAAAATCAGAACAAAATTCTCTATCATGATACTGCTCTTTCTGTTTAGCCAACCCTTTGTCTTCGAACCACTGAATGGTTTTCAACATGATCTCCTTGGATCTTTCATCAGGATAGTTTCTGTCTCTGTACTTCTTAGGATTTAGTAGAATACTCATAATAACCTCCTTAAATTTTCGTTTACGTTATTTATCTTCGAAAATTATCTACTGTCATTATATCATAGACAATAAAAACTGCTCGTAAATTATTTATTCGGAATATAGTTTATGCTATACTGTAGTAGAAAGCAATATCTACCTTTTTAATTTGAATTTTAATCATCATGTAGTATCCGGCACCATAAAACTGATCTTCCTAAATAAGCCTTTCAGTTTATTATTATAATACCCGTTAATATACATAGTATAAAGGTATAAAGCCGGAATCAATCAAAAGTATTGGCTGCCAAGCTGATACAAATATTTTAATTTATAAGGAGGAAATATGGCTATAGTAAAATGGGAAAAAGATGGCACGGTTGCTAAAATGATAATGAACAACGGAGAAAATAGGCATAATCCTGAGTGGGCTGAAGCTATGCTCTCCACATACTCAGACATTATAGCTGATCCTGAAATCAAAGCTATCGTGCTTACTTCAAGTGATCCGAAAAACTTCTGTTTGGGTGTTGACGTGGAATGGATGATGAAGGCACAGAAGAAAAAAGACTATCAGAGTATCAGTGATTGGTTGTATCGACAAAGTGAGGTTTTTGCTTCTATGCTAATGGCTCCGGTTCCTACTATTGCAGCTATTACAGGTCATGCTTTTGGTAATGGAGCCATGCTTGCTGGGGCTTGCGACTTTAGATTTATGAGATCTGATAGGGGGTATTTCTGTTTTCCTGAAGTTGATCTCGGTATCCAGTTTGCCCCGTCCATGATTGAATGGATGAAGCGTATTATGCCCTACCATCTCTTCGTTAGAATGAAATGGTCAGGGGAAAGAATCACTGCGGCAGAACTTGAAAAACATAATGTAATAATTAAGGCCTGCGATAATGCAGAACAAACTGTAGAAGAAGCAGTTGCTTTCGCCAGAACCTTTAATAAATCCAGAACAACTCTGGCCGAGATGAAAAGAAGAACCTACAAACATATCATTGATAAGATGGAAAATGAAGATCCTGCCTACTTTGATGTTAATCCTGATGCAGAAAAAGAAGGCAAAGCACCTATCTTTATGTTTACACCGCTTACATAATTATGTAAGTTAAATAAACCCTGAAAAACTCTGCGAGCATGGCACCACCTGAAGTGGAGCCATGCTCGTCTTTGTCTCAGCATAAAGATTTATGACAGACGATGCAGTCCCAGTTGTTTCGCATTCCAAAATATTTGAGTATACGCCGACCAAAATAGGCAAGCCATGTTTAGCAGCAGTGAAAAAGAACTGTCTTAATGTGGTTATATCGTTATATCAGCCCACCTGCAGCTGTTTAAGTTTATCGTTGAAAAAGAATTTTTCTGATTTTTTGCTGTAAAAAACGTCAAAAATGGCTCCGGGTTTTTCCCGGAGCCATTAGCATGAAAATGCTATAAGTTCGCCTAGTACCTGTCTCTTAAAATGTTAAAAACACAATACAATCTCTACTTTCTAATCTACATACATCTCGTCAATTATATCACGGTATTTTTCTTGAACTTTTTTCCGTTTCACCTTCAAAGTTGGGGTTAATTCTCCGTCCTCCTGGGTTAGCTCTTTCTCCAGCAGAGCAAACTTTTTAATTTTTTCAACGCGACCAAGTGATTTAGTGTACTCCTCAATGATATCCTCATAGAGTTTAATTACTTGTGGGTTGCGCACCAGATCTTTATGTGAATTAAACTTAATACCGTTTTTGTTGCAGTAGTCTTCCAGTGTAGCGAAATTGGGAACTACGAGAGCGGAGACAAATTTTCTACCATCGCCGACAACAACAAACTGCTCAATAAACAGCTCTTCACCGAATAGCATTTCGATCTGCTGTGGGGATATGTTTTTTCCGCCAGCCGTAATAATGAGATCTTTAAGACGATCGGTTACTTTAATATAGGTAAGGGTTTCGCCATTTTTCTCTTCAGTAATTAATTCGCCCACATCTTCGGTTTTAAACCAGCCATCTTCGGTAAAACATTCAGCCGTTTCCTTGGGTTTCTTATAGTAACCTGCCATACACATATTGCCTTTGACCTGTATTTCGCCCTCATCAGATATTCTAGCATCACACATCGGAAGCATGGGACCACAAAGTCCTGGTTTACCATTGTCCCCAAAACCCACACATACCGGGAAAAACTCGGTTAAACCGTATCCCTGGATAAGGTTAATACCAAAAGCCAGGAAAAACTCGTTTATTTCCTTGGCCATAGCAGACCCACCAACATGGTACACAACACAGCGTTCTGTTCCCAATGTCTGCCGTACTTGTTTCATTACCAGTGCGTCTGCCAGTGAATGCTGCATACGCAGCCACAGACTTGATCGCTTGTTTTCCATTTTGTTGCGATATGCTTCGATACCAACCCGTTCCGCCCAGTGAAACATCTTGGCCTTCATAGGTGATGCAGTCTTTAAGCCTGCGTTTATGGTACCGTATACCTTTTCCCAGATCCGTGGAACACTGGTTAAGTAGTGAGGTTTAATGTCCGCCATAACCTCCACAAATTGTTGGGGATCCGGACAATACGCAATGCAAACCCCTACCAACATACATCCGTATGACCACATCCGCTCAAACACATGGGTAAGAGGTAAGATCGCAAGCGACACCATCCCGGGACCGGCTTCAGGAAGTCGTATTAGTGACGGAAAAATTCCGCTCATAAAACTATAGTGAGTATGAACGGCACCTTTGGGAGCACCTGTCGTTCCTGAGGTATATATCAGCGTCAGGGGATCATTAGGATCTACATTATTCAACCGCTCCTGCAGCTTTTCTTCCTGTGGAGCCTTACGCCCCATTTCAAGCAGTTCATCAAAATACATGCTGTCATCGCCCTCGATTTTAATATCCCGATCGAAGGCTACGATTTTTTCAAGGTACTTGCTGTCAGCCTTTACCTTCTTGGCACGATCATATTGATCCTGGTCACCAACAAACAGTATCTTGATTTCAGCATCATTAACAATGTATCCTGCTTCTTCTGCTGAATTGGTTGCGTAAATGGGTACTGATACTCCGCGGATGGCAAGAATACCTAAATCGGCAATAGCCCATTCTGGTCGGTTTTGAGAGAAGATTCCGGCCATTTCACCTGGCTCCAGGATGTCCATTTCAAGAAGTGCCTTGGCTACGGCGCGTATCTGCTCCCCAAAATCCCTCCATTTTATGGTCACCCATTCTCCATTGACTTTGTGCATCAAACAATCCAGATCGGCAAATTCTTCCGCTTTCTTAAGCATTGCGTACGCAAGTGTTTTATTCTCTTCCAGATATGCCGCGAACTCCTTTTCATAATCCCTACTAGACGTTGGAACCGGCTTTCCCATATTCTATACCCCCTAAAATTAATAATGTGGTCAATATCCTTTTGTGTAATATATTATCATAAATAATGTGCGTATGCCTATTTATTATGGACAATTATCTGTTCTCGAATAGATAACCTCTAATTATGATTGTTTACGCTATAATATTGCGTTTTTGTATTAATAAGCAAAATATTTGTAATATAATGGCGATATAGGCATAAAAAAAGACCTGCTCCATCCATAAAATCCATAAATAATGGGGACAAATGGCTGGAGTAGATCAATTTATAATAGTTATGATAAGTGTTTACAGGTGAATCTCGAAATAAATCCTGAATTTTCTCGGTCTGATTTATTAAAGATGGGTAAAGACCATCTTTAATCTTTTAGATCTCCATAATGGCTTTTAGCCATCCTGATATCAGCTTTGATTTCCTGCAGGCTGCGAATACGAAATTTTTCATCTTTGTACATCGGACAAAAGGTGCAACGATTATGGGAACAACCAATGGTACACTGCAGTAT
>DUSB01000154.1 GCA_012840625.1 Syntrophomonadaceae bacterium | reverse complement strand
TCAGAATATTGGCTACTTCACGGTACCGTTGGAGATAACTAATCTTTACCCAACTTTTATGAAACCCCATGCTTCTTTTTACCTCCGTTATTACATCAGAAAATAACTGCCGGATTTCCAGCCCGGCAGTTCCTCCCTTTTTCATATTAACCTTATTGTTGGATTTTACTTTCTAAATCTTTTATTCTGGCTTCCAGAGATTCTAATTCGGTTTTGTTAACCACGCCGAATTCATTGCGCCATTTGTCCATTTCCTCTCGTATCATGGAGCGGATTTCAGATTTTTGTTCTTCTCCCTTTTGCAGGAGGTCATCCATGGACTTTTTTGCTTCCTCTTTGCTTATCTCGCCCCGTTCAACCATTTCATCCATCAATTTTTCAGCTCTTTCTCTGGTTAAGGCCATCGCACCAAAGCCCATGGTAATCATTTTATCTAACATATGCATTTAGATACCCCCTTTTTCCTTCTGACTTTGTTTTAGCATAGCATAGTAAGCAATATTTTGCCTATATATCTATGCTATCCAGAAGATAATACTTTAATAACAATAGATTTACTATGATATGATCTCCCATTAAGAAAACGGGTAATATGTTTTTGGCCTATTTTTGTATAGACTAATTTATAGTATCTTAGTATTAAGGGGGTATTAAACCAATGAAGATAAAACATAAATATTCTATTCTCCTGTTAGTCGCCTTGTTGTTGCTTTTTGCTGGATGTTCCAGTACGAAAAAAGCAGCAACCTTACCGCCTATATCCCAGGAAGCGATAGATACCGCAACTCAAGAAATCAAAGACAATCCTGAAGTAAGGGAAGCTAATATAGAGGTCAACAATGATGAGATTTACCTATCCATTATTGTTGGAGCCGGTACTGAAAAGGAAAAAGCACAGGATCTGGGTGAAAACTATGCCCGACTGCTGGCCACTTATGCAGCAGAAGGTCAGCTTAAGCCACCTGCCGGCAACAGTCTCGGTGACCTGTATAAGTATTATACTTTGGAAATTGGCGTCGGCACTGGTCCGTACGATTTTATTGCCCAGGGCGTCAAGTTGACTGATAGAGATACCATTAACTGGTAGCAGACCAGCTGTTAAATCCGGTGGTAGGTTGATGTGCTATCAAAAGCCAATCTGCCATTATATGCCTTTTTACTACCATCTTCTTTATCTAATTGCAATAAGCAGCATGGAGACATAAAGGCTTAAATATTTGTGGTCAAATTGTGGTCAAAAGGCAAAAATAAAGAGCTTCCAAAAACTCTGGAAGCTCCTGTTTTCTATGGTGGGCCATACAGGGATCGAACCTGTGACCTTCTGATTAAGAGTCAGCTGCTCTACCAGCTGAGCTAATGGCCCGAATGTTTTGTTTGAGAATTGCTGCGACTAATATTATAGCTCTCTAATAAGGATTTCGCAAGATCTGTTTTTAGTAAATTACTTTTCCCACAATTTGTCTAATTTTCTCCTGGCTCGGAGTTTTTTTTCTTCGGTGGCTTTCACATCAATAATCCAGCGACCATCACTACATATCACCACATCCCCTTCCCTGGCTTCCCGGGGAAGCTTTTCCAGGGGAACATTAATGGTATTACCCTGCAGTTCAATAACTGCCCAGTTTTCTTCGATACGATCAATGATTGGCATGTTTAATTCCCTCCTGCAATACAGTTTGGACAGGCTCTATATTTTAATTGATAGGCTTCATCCAGAGAATCGAAATAAATTCGGTTCTTAGGATGAGGCAGATTAGAACAGTTTTGATGGTGGACCACCTTGGAATTCTTGTTCCCGATCCATTCTTTTTGCCCGCCTGCTTCCTTTACACTGATAGTGATAGATTTTCCGTTACTTTTTATGGTGATGGTACCATGCAGGTCGGTACGTAATACCTTGATATCTTGCTCTACAAGGCGCTGCAATACTTCCCTGTGTGGATGACCATAGTCGTTTTGAAGGCCGCAGGATATAACGGCGATTTGCGGGGAAACGGCCTGCAAAAAGGCAGCGCTGCTACTGCTTGAACTGCCATGGTGTCCAATTTTTAAAATAGATGCCTGCAGGTTTTGGCCGTTAGCCAGCATTTCGTTTTCTGATAGTTCTTGGGCATCACCTGTAAAGAGAAAGGCCTGTTCGCCATATGTAAGCTTAAGCACGGCACTATAATCATTTAAGTTTTCATAATCCTCTGCGTTGGGAGCTAGAAATTCAGCTTTTACTCCTTTTAAAGGTATTTCAACCCCACATTTTGCCCCACTTATTTTAATGCCCTGCTGTTGAACGGCATCCAGCAGCTGGTCAAATGTATCAGTGGTATGAACGACCGCTGGCAT
>DUSB01000013.1 GCA_012840625.1 Syntrophomonadaceae bacterium | reverse complement strand
TTATATCTTATCTGGTGGCTTTTTACCAGTATTGATGGCATCCTCGGACCATATATTGAGCTGCTTACCGGCCGCAATTTACCTGGATTGGGTTTTCTTGTTACTCTCCTGTTAATCTTACTGATCGGTATGTTGGCTACCAGCTGGTTTGGAAACCGCATTATGCGCTACTGGGAGAGATTACTGATTCAAACCCCTTTCCTGGGACGCTTGTATTCATCCCTGAAAAGAATCATTACGGCGGTTTTATCACCTAACAAAACGGCTTTTAGTCAGGTGGTGCTGGTGGAATATCCCCGCAAAGAACTTTATGTGCTGGGTTTTATTACCCAGGAGAATTCCAATCTGCTGGATGAAAACAACTACTGTGTCTTCATACCTACTACCCCCAACCCTACATCCGGATTTTTCATCATCGCCCCCAAAGAACAGGTTACCTTTTTAGATATTTCGATTGAACAGGGGATGGAGCTTATTATCTCCGCCGGCATGGTCAACGACGTATGATTATAATTAGTATAGCGTTATCTGCATAAATCATGCTGAATAGCAATACAATACTTAGGAAAGGGGGGTATGAATTGCCAGAAGACATGTCCTATAGTAAAATGTCCCACCAATTGCTGCAACAATTACCAAAAGGAGCTTTTCTAACGGTTAAAGCAGGTGATAAAGTAAATACCATGACCATCGGCTGGGGCAGCATAGGTTTTATATGGGGGCGCCCCATTTTTATGGTTATGGTTCGTTATTCCAGGTACACACATGAACTTATCCAGGAGGCCGAGGATTTTACCGTAAGTGTTCCTCTCCAAACGAATATGAAGAAATCCCTGGCTGCAGCAGGTTCAAAAACCGGCCGGGGCATAGATAAATTTGCGGCCTGCAATCTTAGCACCCGTTCGGCACGTAAGGTTAAATCACCTGTCATAGACGGATGCGAACTCTTTTATGAATGCCGTATGGTTTATAAACAGGCCATGGAGTGCAAAAATCTGGATCCATCGATCCAGAGCCGCTGGTATAAAGATGGGGATGAGCATGTTTTATACTTTGGAGAAATTGTAGCATGTTACCAGCAAAATTAAACTATCATTTTATTCCCACGGGGAGCTTCTTACAGCTCCCCTTTCTGTTTGCTTCCAAGCAGCATAAGCTTGCCTGCCAGTTGATTACGGTTTTAACTCCACCTCATAGCTATGCCCGGTTAGAACCGAGCGTATAAGACTTCTGGCAATATCGCGATCTACTTCCCAGTAGCTGGTCCCGGAATAGGGATCAATAAAATGATAACCAGGCAATGTCTGAGTGCTGATGTTATTCTCGTCAAAGAGGAAGGCTAATTCGGTTAAAAAAAGCAGATCCGGTAGGCGAATATTGGTATAGATATTTTCCCTTAATTCCGGCAAAAGACGTGGCAGGCGGGTTATAGTTTCTACCCTTAAGACCTGATTTAACAGGGCCTTAACAAAACGCTGCTGCCGCTGGGTTCTACCGATATCAGCATCGGGCATGGCACGAAATCTTACATATTTGAGGGCTTCTTTGCCGTTTAAACGCTGCCGGCCCTTATGTAGGTAAACGTTAGAACGCGTACTATAAAGGTTGATATCTACGTCCATCTCTACCCCGCCCAGAATATCAATAATTCTTTCAAAACCTTGAAAATTGACCACCACGTAGTGATCGACTTCTACCCCCATTAGTGTTGCGACCACCTCACAGGCAGCCTCTGGCCCTTTTATAGCATTGATATTATTTATTTTATAATTCCCTTTAATAGGAGTATACAGGCGGGTATCACGAGGAATCCATACTAAAACAGCACGCTCAATACTGGGATGCAGACTGACCAGAATCATAGTATCGCTGCGTGAATTCAATTCGCCTGGACGGGCATCAATACCGAGGATAAGAATGTTTATATCCCTACCCCGGTC
>DUSB01000258.1 GCA_012840625.1 Syntrophomonadaceae bacterium | reverse complement strand
GTATAGGGCAAGGATATTAATCTTTAGTATTATATCATTAATATTTAAGATATACAAGCAAAAAATACTTTAAATTACCTATGTATAATAAGGAAAAGATTCCATAAGTATTCTGAACTATTTTACATACTTTTAACATTAAGCATACATTAGATTTTACAAGGACATACTATCATAGGATTAAGATAAAAACTGTTGAAAGGAAGATAAAATGAAAAAGATAATAAGTTTAAGTTTTGTCCTAATGCTATTATTTATTTTTGCAGTTGGTTGTGCTTCCTCTGATTCCCAAGGATTTGATTCTTCTCAATTCATTAATGTAGTAAGTAGAGAAGATGGTTCTGGTACTAGGGGAGCATTTGTTGAAATAGTTGAAGTAGAAGATGCTGATGGTAATGATGCGACTTCTTTGGAAGCAGTTATTCAAAACTCTACAAACGGAATCATGGCTACGGTAGCAGGAGATAAATACTCCATTGGATATATTTCCTTAGGTTCTTTAAATGATAGTGTAACCAGTGTTAGCGTAGACGGTGTTGAAGCTACAGCAGAAAATGTAAAGTCAGGTCATTACAAAATAGCTAGACCATTTAACATAGCTTATAAAAATGATATAAGTGAGGTAGCTCAAGATTTTATCAACTTTATATTAAGTGCTGATGGTCAAGCAATCGTAGAAGAAAACTCATTAGTTGCAGCTGTTGAAGGAGACACATATAGTCCATCTGGATTAAGTGGTAATATCGTTGTTGGGGGTTCTACATCAGTAACACCCCTTATGGAAAAACTAGCTGAAGCCTATGAAGCCTTAAATGAGGGAGTATCTATTGAAATTCAATCTACAGGCTCCTCTGCTGGTATGACTGGAGCTATGGAAGGTAGTTTAGATATAGGAATGGCTTCAAGAGATTTAAAGGATTCAGAAAAAGCTGAATTAGAGCATCAAGCTATTGCAATAGACGGTATCGCAGTAATAGTAAATAATGAAAATACAATTACTGATTTAACTTTAGAAGAAATTCAAGGCATCTACCTTGGAGAAATAACATCTTGGAATGAAGTAGAATAAAAAGAATCTATTAGAGTCTAACCATGTTAGGCTCTTTTTTACATAGTATTTATCCAATTGGTAAATATTAATCTTATATATCCTTTACATGAATTTTACATAAGACCATATATAGATTTTACATAGTTTTGATAATTTTGTTGTATAAACTATGATTTAAACAAAGGAGAAGCCATGAAAAAAAGATCAATTGAAGGATTTATGAAAGGTGTTTTTATAGTTTGTGCTACTACATCTATATTAGCCATAATCTTAATCTGTTATTTCATTTTTAGCGGTGGAGTTCCCTTTATTATGGAATATGGTTTAAAGAACTTCCTATTTGGGACACAATGGAAACCGTCAAACTCGCCACAAGTATTTGGTATTTTACCTATGATTCTAGGTTCACTTTATGTTACCTTAGGTGCAATTATTATTGGGGTACCCATTGGGGTTCTTACAGCAGCCTATTTATCTAAGTTTTCTAGTGATAAACTCTATGGCTTTTTAAAAGCTAGTGTAAATCTAATGGCAGGGATTCCATCTATTGTTTATGGATTTTTTGCCTTACAAGTTATAGTACCCTTTATTAAAAGTCGTATTGGTGGTACAGGTATGAATATCATCACAGCCTCTATGCTTCTAGGTATAATGATACTTCCTACTATTATAGGTATGTCTGAAGCAGCTATTAGAGCTGTGCCAAATAGCTATTATGAGGGAAGTGTAGCACTAGGAGCAAGTCATGAAAGATCAGTAATGACTGTAGTTCTACCCGCTGCAAAATCAGGAATAATATCATCTATTATATTGGGTATTGGACGTGCCATTGGAGAAACTATGGCCGTTATACTTGTAGCTGGTAACCAAGCAAGGATTCCAAACTCAATTACACAAGGTGTTAGAACCTTAACAACTAATATTGTATTAGAGATGGCTTATGC
>DUSB01000012.1 GCA_012840625.1 Syntrophomonadaceae bacterium | reverse complement strand
GTTGTAACGCTTCCCTTTACAAACCTCACAGGGAACATAGACATCAGGCAGAAAATGCATCTCAATTTTGATAATGCCATCTCCAGAGCAGGCTTCACAGCGCCCCCCACGAACATTGAAGCTGAACCGTCCTGGTTTGTACCCGCGCATCCGGGCTTCTTTGGTTTCAGAAAAAAGCTCACGAATGCCATCAAAGGCCCCCGTATAGGTAGCAGGATTGGAACGTGGTGTCCGTCCTATAGGCGATTGGTCAATATTGATCACCTTTTCGATATGTTCCATACCCTCTATGGAATCATGGTCACCAGCCCGATGCCGTCCTCCATGAATGGCTTTCATAAGGGCGGGATAGAGGATATCCTCGATCAAGGTACTTTTACCAGAACCAGATACACCCGTTATCACCGTCATCAACCCCAGCGGGATGCGCACATCAATATTTTTAAGATTATGCTGGCGGGCACCACGAATCACCAGATATTCACCATTGCCACTGCGGCGCTTAACCGGTACGGGAATCTTACGCTTGCCGGACAGATACTGACCGGTAATAGACTCTTCCACCTGCATGATATCCTCCAGGGTACCAGCGGCCACCACTTCGCCACCATGAACCCCGGCACCGGGACCGATATCGATAATATAATCCGCCGCATGCATGGTTTCTTCATCATGTTCTACCACCATAACGGTGTTGCCCAGATCACGCAGCCGCTTCAAGGTCAGCAGTAGGCGGTCATGGTCACGCGGATGCAGACCAATGCTGGGCTCATCCAGAACATATAAAACCCCCACCAAGCTGGAGCCGACCTGCGTAGCCAGACGAATCCTCTGGGCTTCACCACCGGATAGGCTGCCGGCAGAACGATCCAGCGTCAGGTAATCAAGTCCCACATCTGCCAAGAAATACAGGCGTTCACGAATTTCTTTGATCACCTGCCGGGAAATATGCTGTTCCCGTTGATCCAGCTCCAGATGCTCAAAAAAAGACAGCGCCTCACGAACAGACAGGGAGCTCAGATCGGCAATGGATTTGCCTCCCACCAGCACCCAGAGGATTTCTTCCCGCAGACGCTGACCCCGGCACACCGGGCAGGGTGAAACGGTCATATATTTTTCTAAATCTTCCCGGGAGGCGTCTGATCTCGTCTCCGCATAACGCCGGCTCAAATTGTTGACTACCCCTTCAAAAGCAGCCGCAAACTCTCGTTCTTCTCCATAGGAATTGGTATATTGAATCCGCAGGCGCTCCCCATCATTCCCATAAAGCAATAGATGGAGCTGCTTTTTCGTCAGCTCCCGCAGGGGCTTATCCATGGGAATCTCATAGCGTTCAGCTGCGCCCTGTAAAAGCTGGCGATAGAAGCTCTGAAAAGGCCCGGCCCAGGGTATCACTGCGCCTTCCTCCAGACTCCGATCCAGATCCAGGATAAGAGCAGGATCAATCTCGCGCTTTTCTCCCAGGCCATCACATTCCGGGCAGGCACCAAAGGGACTATTAAAGGAGAACATACGCGGGCTGAGCTCAGACAGACTGAAACCGCATTCTGGACAGGCGAAATCGCGGCTGAAAAGCATATCCTCCTCCGCACCATCATCCTTTATCCTGCGCACCACCACAATGCCTTCACTCAGCTCAAAGGCCAGTTCCAGCGATTCCGCCAGACGACTGCGGATTTCATCTTTAATGATCAAACGATCTACCACTACACCGATATCATGCTTTTTATTTTTAGCCAATTCAATCTCTTCATCGGATGTATATTCATAGCCATCAACAATAACCCTTACAAACCCATCCTTAAAAAGCTTCTGCAATACCTTTTTATGTTCACCCTTTTGCCCCCTGATAATCGGAGCCAGAATCTTAATCCGGCTACGCTGCGGTAAAGCCAGCACGGCATCTACTACCTGATCAACCGTCTGCCTCTGGATGGGCCGGTGGCAGTAAGGACAGTGAGGCCTCCCTATGCGCGCAAAAAGCAGGCGCATGTAGTCATAGATCTCGGTAACTGTACCCACTGTAGAACGCGGATTGTTGGAAGTAGTTTTCTGATCAATGGAAATAGAAGGGGACAGTCCTTCAATATAATCCACATCAGGTTTATCCATTTGTCCCAAAAACTGCCGGGCATAGGTAGATAAAGACTCCACATAGCGGCGCTGTCCTTCACTGTAAATAGTATCGAAAGCCAGGCTGGATTTGCCCGAACCGGAAACCCCGGTCAGCACCACCAGCTGATCACGCGGGATCGTTATATCAATATTTTTTAGATTATGTTCACGTGCACCTTTAATTACAATAGCATCCTTCAAGTCCTGCACCTCTTTATTTTTCCGTAATAAAACCATCACTCCATACATGCTGACGGAAAACGGCTTCGCCAGCTGCTACCTGGGCGCAGATTTTTTGCGGCCTTTTGGGGGCGGCAGTGTAAGCTCCTTTATCATATCTCTTAGCTGAGCCGCCCGCTCAAATTGCAGCGCTGCTGCTGCTTTTTGCATCTCTATCTCCATTTCCTCTGCCAGATGCTGCCGCTCTTCCCGGCTCATACCCTCAAAGATCTCAATATCATAGCCTGGACCTTCTTCGGCAATGGTAGCTTCAATAGCATCGTAAACGGCCTTATGAATCGTTTCTGGCGTAATGCCATGCGCCTGGTTATAAGCAATCTGTTTCGCGCGCCTGCGTTCGGTCTCATCAATGGCCTGCCGCATGGCTGGTGTTATCTCATCAGCATACATCAAAACCCGTCCTTCAGCGTTGCGGGCTGCCCGTCCGATGGTCTGGATGAGCGAACGGCTGGAACGCAGAAATCCTTCTTTATCAGCATCGAGAATAGCTACCAGGGCTACCTCAGGCAAATCCAGTCCTTCCCGCAACAAATTGATTCCTACCAGCACATCAAACATCCCGCTGCGTAATTCCCGCAAAATTTCCATGCGTTCCAGGGCATCAATATCCGAGTGCATATAGCGTACCCGAACACCGGCATCGGTAAAATAATCGCACAGGTCTTCTGCCATTTTTTTGGTTAAAGTCGTAACCAGAACCCTCCAGCCCCGCTCCACCACCTGGCGAATCTCATCTAAGAGATCATCGATCTGATTCCGGGTGGGCCGTACCTGTACTTCCGGGTCCACCAGACCGGTGGGGCGAATAACCTGTTCCACCACCTGACTGCTTTTTTCCAGCTCATAATCTCCGGGCGTGGCACTGACAAAAATCACCTGCCCGATCTTGCTGGTAAATTCTTCAAAACGCAGCGGTCGGTTATCCAGTGCCGAAGGCAGGCGAAACCCGTATTCTACCAGATTTTCTTTCCGGGAGCGATCCCCGGCGAACATGCCCCGTACCTGCGGAACCGATATATGAGACTCGTCCATAAAAAGGAGATAATCTTCCGGAAAGAAATCTATCAGGGTATAGGGCGGCTCTCCAGGAGCCCGTCCGGTAATATAACGGGAATAGTTTTCGATTCCTTTACAGTAGCCTATTTCCCTGATCATCTCCAGATCATAGCGGGTACGCTGCTCAAGCCGCTGTGCTTCCAGGAGCTTGCCCTGCTTTTTAAACTCCTCTACCTGCGCTGCCAGTTCTTCTTCTACCTGACCCGCCGTAGCCAGCATACGATCCCGGGTGGTGACAAAGTGGGAAGCGGGGAAAATCATAGCATGAACCCGGCGACCAATCACTTCACCGGTCAGCGGATTAAATTCCACTATACGGTCAATTTCATCGCCAAATAATTCAATGCGCAGCGCATTTTCAAAGGTAGAAGCGGGAAAAATCTCCACTACATCTCCCCGCACCCGAAATTGTCCGCGGGAAAAAGCCATCTCATTACGTGTATACTGTATATCAACCAGGGCAGCAAGGATGGCTTCCCTGCTGATCTGCATACCCGGACGCAGGGAAAGAGCCAGATTATAATAGTCTTCCGGCGATCCCAGCCCATAGATGCAGGATACCGAAGCCACAATAATCACATCGCGTCTTTCCAGTAAAGCGGCGGTGGCCGAATGCCGCAGTTTATCTATTTCATCATTGATAGAAGAATCTTTTTCTATATACGTATCGGTATGTGGTACATAGGCCTCCGGCTGATAGTAATCATAATAGGAAATAAAATATTCCACCGCATTATCCGGAAAAAACTGCTTAAACTCTGCATAAAGCTGTCCTGCCAGCGTTTTGTTGGGGGCCATAACCAGTGTCGGACGCTGCACTGCCTGAATTATCTGCGCCATGGTATAGGTTTTTCCTGATCCGGTAACTCCCAGCAGGGTCTGTCCCCTGTATCCAGCTTTAAGACCCTCGACCAGTTTACGCAGAGCTTCCGGTTGGTCTCCTGCCAGTGTATAATCGGAATGAATTTTAAACTCAGCCACTATCATCACCTGCTCGAACTAAAATGGTACTGCCTGTACACTGTACCGGCAGACAGGCCAAAGCAAACAAATTTTCCTTGTCCTTCATTATACAATAAAAGCCCTCCTGTACTCATCACAGAAAGACAGCTTTTTTCAGGACGGCTCCGCAGCTTAGTCTACCGCTTAATCTCCTGCAGCACCTCCTCTATCCTGGCTTCCAGGCGGGCAAAATCGGTAGCGGAAGTAAAGATTTTTTGCATCCGGCGGGAGGCATCGTTAAGCTTCTCCATTTCCTGCTGGGCATTCCACAGACTTACCTCATAACGGCGAATCTCTTCACTATGACGTATCCGCAGTTCCTCCGTATCGTATGCATTCAAAAAACTCCCCAGATCCACGACTACATCCCAGGGCCTGAGCAGTAAATCCATCTCTCCGGCCTTAATCAGAGCTACCTGCAGATCACGAATGATAAGCATATCGATTTTCTCTGGCTGCAGACCGCAATGATAATACTCCAGATGATGCCCTTTATTTCTGGCCTGTTGAGCCAGGGCTTCTATAACGAAACCTTTTCCACTCCCCGGCGGTCCCTTGAAAATATAGCGCCGTTTGCACTCCGCACTGACTTCGTTCATGTAATTGACCAGACCATCGGCCGTAAAGGCCCGGGCAAAATAATGGCGTTCTACCGCTCCATTTTGGAGGATCTGATCCGCCAGTTCGCCGATCAAGTCCTGCAGCTTTTTCTTATCCACACAGGGTGTATAGATATTTTTTGCCACTTCATAAACCGCAACAGCTTCCTGAAGCTGAGCCGTAACTTGATGCAGACAGCTTTCCATTTGATCCACCAGTTCAATTACTTTGGCCTGCTGCCCATCAATTTTCTGCTCATTCCAGAATTCCTCCAAATTGATCAAGACATCTCGAACCCCTGGATAGCGGGGATCAATGGGCAGGGGAAGGCTTCCATTTACTACCGCTGTATCCAATTGAGGAATGTAAACTCCATCCGGGCTTACAGCATCTAAAGCCGACATCCAGAATTCCACATCATAACCCTGTTCTGACAGATGTTCACCAATAAAACGAATAAAAAAAGACTTGCCTGACCCGGGGGCGCCTTTGAGGATATAGACCCTTTTCAGGCCCTGCAAAAGCCCGGGAATAAAGGTATGAAAACCCTGGTGGGTATAGCTGCTGGTTAAAACGTAGCGTAGAGTCCCCTGGTGTTTCAATTCTATCACGACCTCTTGTTTTTCCTATTATATTCGCCATAGTTTTAAAGTGTGAACAGGGGCTAGGGCCTTTTCCAGCGGTGCCACAGCTGCCGGGCAGCAGTAAATATACTATCTTCGTTTACGTCCAGATAACGCGAAACATCCGGACTCGGAACCGGAACAATTCCGCTGCCCTCTGCCCGCTCATGATCAAATTTAAGGCGTATATATTCACCCTGCCGGTCGATTTCCAGCCAATTTATACCCGCCTGCAGCTGTTCATGCATCTGCTCTAAACTCTGTATCATATTACCGTTTACCGTCAGAATAATGTCACCAGGACGTATGCCCCGGCGCTGGGCCGGTGTTCCCGGCCAGACATGCATAACTTTCAACCCCTGCGGACCGGGGATATACATAGGCTTGCGATTGACTTCTTCTCGCATCCCCAGCCAGATAATAAATTCGTGTCCCAGGGGGCTGAAAAGTGCAGCCAGCGGCGCAAAAAAAGACCAGCGAGCCGCCAGAACGGCCAGGATAAGTAAGATCATGCTGAAGAAAAAAAGATGGCAGGCAGAACGGCGGGCCGCTTCCTGCGGGGTGCGGGTGGTGCTTATCTCACCATAACCAAGTATAGCCATAACTGGTACCAGAATATAATTGTTCTGCGTGGAAAAAGGCGCATAGTCATTAAGCAGCGGCCACCAGTCAGGCATCTTCATGACAGCAGCCTGCAAATCAAAAAAACCAGCTGCCACCAAAGCCAGCAAGGGAATAGGCCAGAAATACTGGAGATTAAAGCCCCCCTGTATGTATCCCTGTTTGCGAACATAGATAGGCAGCGGATGGCGGGCACCATTGATCCCGATCAGGAAACTCTCTACCATATGTAAAATCGCTACCAGTCCAATAAGCTGTGGAATAGAAATATCCGGAAAACCGAAGAAAAGATTGGATAGGGAAACCAGACCAGCCGCATAAGCAAAACATAAAAAACGTGGATGGATGAACATCAGCACAAGGGCTACTATCCAGAGAGCCCCGATGCCAATATTGCTCAAATCAACCCCCAGGAACACCAGCAATATGCTCCCCAGTACTCCGCCCAGCAAGCCAAAGACTGCCGATTGGAGCGCTGAACGCAGATGCTGGTTGGGATTGATACCAATAATACGATCGGTTACCTGCTGTATGCGCTTATACTGAGAAGCAACCAGAACAAAAAGCAAAAAATAAAGGAAAAGAAAAAAGGGCGAACAAAACATGGCCAGAAATACTCGCCCCATTTGCATCAATACAGGAAGTTCCAATCTCACACCCCCGCAAGGCTATGGATTTCTACTCCTGGTTAGACCGAACTCATATAAAAATGATCATCATTTTACTCATAGTACTCTATGATTGCATTTGCTGTTTAAGAACCTCAATTGCTTTTTCCAGCTGCAGATCTTTTTGACCGTTCTCAGGATTTTTCACTACATAATCCGGTACGATGCCGATCTCATTAATATCTGTACCGCTGGGGGTAAAGTATTTTTGCGTAGTTAATTTTAAAGCAGCGCCACCCCGCAGGGGATATACCGTCTGCACCAAGCCTTTACCATAGGTTTTCTCCCCTACCAGTATGGCCCGCTGGTTATCCTTCAGGGCACCAGACAGGATTTCTGATGAAGATGCACTGTTGCCATTCACCAGCACCACTACCGGGATTTTATATGCCCCTTGCGTTGAAGTATGAACGACTTCCCGGCCCCTTACATCCCTTACCTTAACAATCTCCTTTTTACCATCCAGGAACATATTAGAGATATCCAGCGCCGCTTCAAAATCCCCGCCGCCATTATCGCGTAAGTCCAGAACGAGCCCCTTCATACCCGCCTTATCAAATTTCTCCAGGCTCTTGCGCATTTCGTCGCTAGAATGGGCAGAAAAATGGGTTAAACGTATATAAGCAATACCAGCCTCCGCATCCAGCATTTTATCTTCCACCGAAGGAACATTAATCATTTCCCGTATGATTTTGAAATGATATTCCTGGCCATCTGCAGGTCTCAATACACTTAATTCCAGTTGAGTTCCTGGTTCACCTCGCATAAGCTGTACCGCTTTATCCTGGTTCATCCTGGTAGCACTTTCTCCATTGATGCGGGTAATGATATCGCCGTGTTTTATTCCGGCTCTTTCGGCCGGCGTACCTTTAATCGGTGATACGATGACCAGGTGTCCATCCTCACGCTGAATAATATAGACACCAATGCCACCAAACTCTGCATTCAGCTGTACTTTCAGCTCCTGCCATTCTTCTTTACTCAAATAGCGGGAATATGGATCACCCAGGGCTTCCACAATACCAGCAGCCGCCCCTTCAATCATTTGTTTGCTATCGATGTCATGTAAAGATTCGGCCTTAACCAGACCTATTACACTCAGCAGCGTACCCAAACCGGCTGCATTGGTTATAAAGGCCGCCAGCAGCAGGCCAAAGACCGCAGCACCGAATATAGCAAAAAATATAGAGAAACCCCTCAATACGCGATTTTCTTTCAAAACTACACCACCACACTTTTAATTAGCTGTTCCATGATTCATATGTTAACGCAATCAAGAAATGAACTCAATTAAAGAAAAAAGAACCGGAATTCCCCGGTTCTTTTTTCGCTCCTGGTTGTCACCAGAGTTAATTCACCTGTTTATACCTGCTTATAAATAACCCATAGGATTGACCGGACTGCCGTTGACGCGCACTTCAAAGTGCAGATGCGGTCCAGTACTAAATCCGGTACTGCCTACCCGGCCAATGGTTTGTCCCTTGGCGACACGTGCTCCACTGGAAACCTGAATAGAGGATTGATGTGCATATAAGGTGGATATTCCGCTACCATGGTCAATGATGACCACATTTCCGTAACCACCCATCCAGCCAGCATAAACCACCACTCCACTATCAGCCGCGACAATCCTGGCCCCGGAGGGGGCTCCAATATCTACGCCAGTGTGTAGTTTAGTAGTATGCAGGACCGGATGATAACGCATACCATAAGATGATGTGATCGAGTGATAACCTGGAGCGGGCCAGGTATAAGCACCTGTACCTATTGCAGCTCCACCGGAACCATATCCTCCCTGAGCAGCACGAATAAGCGCTTCTACTTGATAGGAAGCCTGCTCCAGCTCTGCCAGAGCCTGTTCATACTGCTGGCGTTCTGCCTGCACACTATCCAGGGTATCTTTCTTCTTCGCTACCTGTTCAGCCAGAATAACCTTTTTCTCCTCATGTTTAGCCTTAGCCTGAGCAAGCTGCTTCTTGTGTTTCTCTAATTCCTGCTTTTTTGCATCCAGCTGTCGCTTCTTCTGGGCAATGTTTTCAATCAATGTTTGATCTTGCTCAATGATACTATTAAGCAGATCAAAGCGGGTCAGAAAATCTTTTATGTTTTCTGCAGCCAGGAGTACTTCCAGGTAGGAAATATCGCCCTGTTCATAGATCACAACCAATCTTTCCCCTAAAATCTCCGTCTGTGTATCAAGATCCTCCTCAATAACACCTATTTCTTCATTGGTAGCAGATATTTTATTTTCCAGGTAAGCTACTTGCCCCTCCAGGGAATTAATTTCCCTTTCCGTACCTTGCATATCCTGTTCCAAATTTTTAATGGATCCTATAATAGATTTTTCAGTTTTTTTGGTCTGTTGTAGCTGGTCTTTTTGACGTTTGATCTGTTGATTAATGCTGTTCTTTTTGCTGCCTAGAGATTGTGCATCGGCTGGGCAAACCATCGTCAAGCTAAAGACCGCCACCAGTACTACAGCAATCAAAATTCGACTCTTTTTCACCTGACACCCTCCCTGTCGAATGCATGTGAACCAATTGATCTATCTCAAGTCCTCACCTAGCCATCTGCTCAGGTAAACAGCCGGGTGGGATCTTTACACGTCTAAAAAACGATTTAGCGAAAACCATGTCCCTGCTACCCCCAGAACCGCTCCGGTTCCCAGCAGGGATAGGTAAACACCGGTCAGCATTTTACTGTCCTCAATCAAAGGTATAAAGAAAATCGCATTTTGAATGTTTTGCAGTAGCGATCCATACGCCAGAACAAGCAGTCCGATCGCAATCAGGGAACCCACAAGTCCCAGTATTATCCCCTCCAGGAAAAACGGCCATCTAATAAACCAATCAGTAGCCCCGACCAATTTCATTAGATAGATTTCCTTGCGGCGTGAAAAAACCGCTAGGCGAATAGTAGTAGCGATTAAAAAGACCGCTGCGAACGCCAGCAGCAGGATCAAGACCATGCTAATAATGCGTACCAATTTGGTAACACTGAACAGGCGTTCCACCATTTCCTTACCGTAATTAACCTTATAAACACCGGGCATTTTCTCAATTTCTTGCGCAATCTTTACCACTTCATGCGGCTGTTCGGCTTTCACCGAAAAACTATCGGGTAAGGGATTGTCTTTGCCGACAGTATCCCGCAAGGTATATTTCTCACTGCGAAACTTGTCCTCCAAACCTTCCAAGGCTTTATCCCGGGGGATAAACTCCACCGATTGAACCCCGGGGGTACTTTCAAGCAGATCGCCCAGATCAGCTGTTTCGTCCTCGTCCAGCTCCTGATCAACAAAAACCATAATCTCCAGATCTGATTCCAGTTGGTCTATAAAGCGGTTGGCGTTTAAAGTCAGCAACAATGCTACACCCAGAATGAAAATACAAATAGCAATTGTAGAAATCGTAGCAATACTTAATAAGCGATTCCGCGAAAGAGAAGTTCCCGCTTCGCGGATAAAATATCCAAAATTCTTAAACATTATATAGCGTCCCCTATAGCTGCTTCATTGTCAGATATAATGCGCCCCTGATCAAGGGTGATAACTCTTTTGTAGGAGTCTTTAACCAGCTCACGGGCATGTGTAGCCATGATCACTGTAGTGCCGGCCCGATTAATGTCATATAATAATTCCATAATCCCCATGGAGGTATCAATATCCAGGTTCCCGGTCGGCTCATCCGCAATAAGGATCAAGGGACGGTTTACAATAGCCCGGGCAATACCAACCCGCTGCTGCTCCCCTCCAGACAGCTGTGAAGGAAAACGGTCATTTTTCCCGTCCAATCCGACCATTTTAATTACTTGCGGTACCCGCTGCCTGATTTCCTGATTGCCAGCACCGACTACTCTCATGGCAAAGGCTATGTTTTCGCTGACCGTCTTATTCTCTAATAATTTAAAGTCCTGAAAAACAACCCCCATGCTGCGTCTAAAAAAAGGTATTTCTTTCTTCTGCATGCGAACCACACTGCGGGATTCTATAAAAATCTGCCCGCGGGTAGGAATTTCTTCGCGCAGCATCAATTTGATTACAGTCGATTTCCCTGCTCCGCTGGGACCCATTAAAAATACAAATTCACCTTGATCTAATTTAAACGACACATCATTTAATGCTTTAACCCCATTAGGGTAAGTTTTCGATACATTATAAAATTGGACAATCATTGTGAATCCTCCGCCCTAAAAATATTTTCAGCTTGCTATTTATACATCGGGCGCAGCTAATTGTAAAAAAAATAACCACCAATTTAGGTGGTTCTACAAAGATATTCTGAATCCTTTAAAATTTTTATCTTTTTTGCAATAATCTATATACTTTCTTGATAATATCCTCGCTGCTAAGCCCGTAATGCTGCAGAAGTTCCTCCGGTTTGCCTGATTGTCCAAAACGGTCTTCAATACCCATACGTAAAACAGGAACCGGATACCTAGCCGCTACCGTTTCACACACAGCACTGCCCAGACCACCCAGAATGGTATGCTCTTCCACTGTTAGTATGGCTCCGGTTTCCCTTGCCTTACGTTCAATGAGTTCCTCGTCGATAGGCTTAATGGTATGCATGTCAAGCACAGAAACCTCGATCCCTTTCTGAGCCAGTTTTTCGGCCGCTTCCAGGCATTTGCTAACCATGATACCGCAGGCGATCAAGGTGGCATCCTTGCCCTGACGCAGCTCAATCCCTTTACCAATGGTAAATTCCTGCTCCGCTTCATAAAGAACCGGCACTGAAGGTCTGCCCATACGCAGATAAGCCGGTCCCTCCCGATGATAGAGAGCAAAAACCGCCTGCCGGGTGGAGGGACCATCTGCAGGTACCACTACCGTCATATTAGGTACAGCTCTCATAAGGGCAATATCTTCCACCGACTGATGGGAGCCTCCATCTTCACCCACCGTAATGCCCGCGTGGGTGGCACATACCTTAACATTTAAATTAGCATAAGCCAGGGAGTTGCGCACCTGTTCAAAAGCTCTGCCGGTGGCAAAAACCGCAAAACTGCTGGCAAAAACAATTTTGCCGCACGCCGCCAGCCCAGCAGACATGCCGATCATATTTTGTTCGGCAATACCAGCATTAATAAAACGTTCCGGAAAGGCCCGGGCAAACCCGGCCGTTTTAGTAGATTGAGATAAATCGGCATCCAGTACTACTACATCATTATACCGCTGTCCCAGCTCAATTAAGGCTTGACCATAAGCGTCCCTTGTCGCCTGTTTCTCCAACGTTTCCTTCCTCCTTCTACTCTAATTCAGCCAGTGCTTTTGCTGCTTCTTCTGCTGTGGGAGCCTTTCCATGCCATTCGGCACGGTTTTCCATAAAAGAACAGCCTTTACCTTTCACGGTTTTGGCAACAATGGCAGTAGGCTTTCCCTTGGTATCCCGGGCCGTATTCAAGGCCCGCATTAAATCTGGCACCGCATGACCATCTACCACCAGAGTTTCCCAGCCGAAAGCCCTGAATTTGTCCGCAATCGGTTCAGGAGAAAGGACATCGCAAATCCGCCCATCAATCTGCAAACCATTATGATCTACGATGGCTACCAGATTGTCCAGACCATAATGGGCTGCAGCCATCAAAGCTTCCCAAACCATACCTTCCTGCAGTTCGCCATCCCCCAGGAGGGTATAGACACGGAAGGCTTTTTGATCTATACGTGCTGACTGAGCCATACCAACCGCCCAGGAAACACCCTGCCCTAAAGAGCCAGTCGAGGCTTCTACCCCGGGAATTTTCCGCATGTCTGGATGCCCCTGCAGAGGACTGCCCAGTTTACGCAGGCCGAAAATATCTTTACGCGGAAAATAGCCCTTTTCCGCCAGCGCAGCGTACAAAACCGGTGCTGCATGACCTTTACTCAGCACAAAGCGATCCCGCTCCTCCCAATCAGGACGAGCAGGATCAAGCTTCATTTCCCAGAAATACAGACAGGAAACTATATCAGCAGCCGAAAGCGAGCCGCCAGTATGACCGGATCCTGCCTGACTTAACATTTGAATAATATCACGTCTTATCTGTCTGGCCTTCTCTTCAACCAGAGCAATGGATACATCATTAATCTGTTTCAATTTGGCCTCCTAGTATCTCCTGCCTGACTGTTCTTGCCGTCAATGCAGTTCTTTTCAGCTGCCTGCCTCCAGGTGCAAGCAGGCAGTAATGAATTCATCAATATCACCATCAAGGACTGCCTGAACATTTCCAGTCTCCACCCCGGTACGATGATCCTTGATCAAGGAAAAAGGATTCAAGGTATAAGTCCGGATCTGATTTCCCCAGGCGATCTCCTTATATTCTCCCTTCAGCTGCTGGATGTTATTCTCCAGCTCCTCTTGCTTGCGCTCATAAAGCCGGGCCTGCAGGATTTTCATGGCAGCCTCACGATTCGAATGCTGGGAGCGTTCATTCTGACACTGCACCACAATACCGGTAGGGATATGGGTAATGCGCACCGCAGAATCTGTTTTATTAACGTGCTGCCCGCCTGCACCTCCGGAGCGATAGGTATCAATACGCAGATCATCAGGATTGATATCAATCTCCAGATCACCGCTAATCTCGGGTAAAACCGCCACCGATGCAAAGGAGGTATGGCGCCGACCGGAGGAATCAAAAGGACTGATGCGAATCAAGCGATGAATGCCTTTTTCACAGCGAAGACGGCCATAAGCATAAGGCCCTTTAACCATAAAGGTAACGCTTTTTACCCCGGCTTCCTCTCCACTCAGATAATCCATGATTTCTACTGTATAACCGGATTTTTCTGCCCAGCGCAGATACATGCGCTGCAGAATCTCTACCCAATCCTGGGCCTCGGTTCCCCCTGCACCAGCGTGCAAAGATACAATAGCATTGTTCTTATCATGGGGACCGGTAAAAAAAATCAGAAGCTCATATTCATTAAACTTTTTAATAAAGCTCTGCAGCTCTTCCAGGGTATCAGCATAAATCTCCTCATCGCCTTCATCCTCTGCCATCTTCAGCATACCAGACAGATACGAGGCCTCATTGTAAAAATCCCGCCACTGCTCTATACCATCTTGAAGATCACTGATACGTTTGAGTATGCGCTGAGCTTCAGTATGATCGTCCCAAAAATCTTCCCCGGTGGTCAGAGATTGCAGATTTTTCATTTCCTTTTCCATGCCAGCAATGTCAAAGGGAGACCCTCATTTCAGCTAATTTATTCTGAATATCCTGTAAGATTCCCTGTGGATCTTCTATCAACTGTATCACCTTCCTGACCTGTTAAAAATAAAAACCAGGCTCCCGCCTGCCTATTTTAGTATACACGAAAATGCTGACAGTGAACCCGGTGTTTTTACAAAACACACGCCTCCGTATTGATTTTTTACTCTTCTGGCTCAGGGGCATTTAAACCCGGTTCAAAATAGTCGTACTTCTTTTTCAGGATGACGATATCCACACGCCGATTCATAGCCCGATTAATTTCACTATCGTTGGCCACCAGCGGACGAAACTCACCGTAGCCAACTACCGACAGACGCTCAGGACTAATTCCGGCAGTATCCTGAAGCACATGGACCACATTGGTGGCACGAAGAACCGAAAGCTCCCAATTGGAGGGAAACTTGCTGGTATGAATAGGTAGATTATCTGTATGTCCTTCCACCCTTATATAATTAGGGATCGGTTTAACCGCCTCCCCCACCTTGCCGATGATCTGTCTGGCCTGGGGAGTTAGTTCATTGGACCCCGATGCAAAAAGCAGGGTATCCTTGATACTGATCACCAGACCGCGCTCCTGTTCTACAATGACAATATAATCACCCAGACGGGTGGCAACCTCCCCCTGCCCCTTTTCACTTACCTCTTGATCCTGCTGGCGGATAAATTCCTCTACCATCGTTTTGACTTCATCTAACTGACCCTGCAAAGAGGGATTCTCTTCCGCTCCTTCCGGTAACTGCTGGCCAGAAAGTCCATCAGCCAGTGAGGGTCCCCGGGCATCCAGCATAGACATAGCATCCCCGGTTAAGACTACACTAAGAGAATTGGCTACCGCCTTGTATTTCACCGCATCTACCTGGCTCATGGTATACATCAGAACAAAGAATATCATCAAAAGGGTAATCAGGTCCGCATAGGTAATCAACCAGCGTTCCATTCCCCCTTCATTTTCTTTTTTCTTATCCCTTTTGCGTCTGTTGCGACGAGACATCCTTTTATCACATCCCTAACTGTGCTCTCTCCTCTAGTACCAATTCCTCCCTGGTATCCGGAGGCAGAAAGGTCATTAATTTCTCGCGAATCACACGTGGATTCTCGCCCGCTTGAATGGATAAAATGCCTTCCAGAATCATTTCCATCAACAGTACGTCTTTTTCTGTATTGAGTCTAATCTTGGATCCGAACGGAATCCATAAAACGTTAGCAAAAGCCACACCATACAGGGTAGCAATGAAAGCAACGGCGATAGCACCGCCCAGCTTATCTGGTTCCTGTATATTACTTAATACATGTACCAATCCCATTACGGTACCGATGATACCCATAGTAGGTGAAAAACCGCCGGCAGCCATAAAGATGTTTGAACCTACCTCCTCATCAGCTTCATAGGCTTCGATTTCCATCTCCAGCATGTTGCGAGTCAGTTCAGGATCAGTTCCATCTATCACCAGCTGCAGTCCCCGGGCTAAAAATTTATCCTCGATGGTAGACAGCTGGCTTTCCAGACTCAGCAGACCTTCGCGGCGGGCTTTATCAGCTGTTTCTACCAGGGTTTCCAGTACCGATACATAATCTACTTTTTGCTGTACAAATAGGCTGCGAAAAAAATAGGGCAGTTTACGGAATTCATCCATACTAAAGGATATCATAGTAGCACCGATGGTACCGCCCAGCACAATAACAAAAGCGGTAACCTGCCACAGCATACCAATAGTACCGCCTTCCAGCAGGAACCCGCCGATCAATCCACCCAGACCGATCAGCAAGCCTAATAGTGTCGCAAGATCCATTAACTAACCCCTCTCCCACAACAGTGCTTGTATTTTTTCCCACTTCCACAGGGGCAGCGTTCATTACGCCCAATTTTCCTGCCCACTCGAACCGGCTGGCGTTTGCTCTCTTCTCCCCCCTGGTTGGTAATCACTTTTCTCTCCTCGGGTTTTTCCACCACTTTTACCCGCAGGATATAGCGCACCACATCTTCTTTAATGCTGTAAACCATATCCTGAAAAGCCTGAAAGGCTTCAAATTTATACTCAATCAATGGATCTCTTTGTGCGTAGGCACGAAGATTAATTCCACTCCGCAGCTGATCCATGGCATCGATATGATCCATCCACTTGTTATCTATAATGCGCAGCAACAGGTATTTTTCCAGCTCCCGCATGGTTTCGCTGCCCAGTTCTTTTTCACGGGCCTCATACAGGGCATGGGTTTTTTCCCGCAGTAAATCTTTCACCTCATGGGCAGTCTTTCCCAGCAGATCTTCTCTGGTAAAATCGGGATCAGGCAGTATATTCTGCTGGATATAGCTCATCAGACCATCCAGATCCCATCCATCTGAATAGCGAATTTCTCCGGCAAAGGAAGTAACCACCTCATCCACCACATCATCAATCATAGCCTCAATCGTATCCTGTAAATCCTCACCGAAAAGCACCTTTTTGCGCTCCCCATACATCACTTCACGCTGTTGATTGATGACATCGTCAAATTCTAGCACATTTTTACGAATACTGAAGTTGCGATCTTCGACTTTCTTCTGTGCATTTTCAATCGCCCGGGTGATCATCTTGTTTTCGATGGGAATTTCATCATCCATGCCCAGGCGATCCATCAAGCCTTCAATATTAGAAGAGCCAAAAAGCCTCATCAGATCATCTTCCAGCGAAACATAAAAACGCGATTCACCGGGATCTCCCTGACGCCCTGAACGTCCCCGCAGCTGATTATCAATCCGCCGGGATTCATGGAGTTCTGTACCCAGAACATACAGGCCACCCAGCTGTTGAACACCCTCTCCCAGCACAATATCGGTTCCCCGCCCGGCCATATTGGTGGCAATGGTCACACTGCCAGCTTGACCGGCCCGGGCAATGATCTGCGCTTCCTGCTCATGGTGTTTGGCATTTAAAACCTGATGTTTGACCCCTCGCTTGTTCAGCATACCGCTTAATAACTCGGATTTTTCAATAGAAATCGTACCCACCAGTACCGGCTGTCCTTGCTTATGACGCTCTATGATATCCTCGGTGACGGCTCTGAACTTCCCTTCCTCGGTGCGGTAGATGAGATCAGGCTGGTCTTTCCGAATCATAGGTTTATGGGTAGGAATCACCAGCACATCCATACCATAAATATTGTGGAATTCCTCCTCTTCGGTTTTAGCAGTACCCGTCATACCAGACAGCTTCTTATACATCCGGAAGTAGTTCTGAAAGGTAATCGTAGCCAACGTCTGGGATTCCTTTTCAATCTTAACCCCTTCCTTGGCTTCAATAGCCTGGTGGAGTCCATCACTGTAGCGGCGTCCAAACATCAGCCGACCGGTGAACTCATCAACGATGATAACCTGTCCATCTTTGACCACATAATCACGATCCCGTTTCATCAGGGCGTGGGCCTTGAGACCCTGGTTAACATGATGAGCCAGTTCCATGTCCTCGGAGAGATTATCAATACCAAAATATTTTTCTACCCGCTGCACCCCTTCTTCGGTCAGGGTAACAATGTGAGCTTTTTCATCTACCTTATAGTCCTGTTCTACTTCCAGACGAGGAATAAAGCGGGCTATCTTGTAATAAAGATCAGTTGGTTTATCGCCTTCCCCAGAAATAATCAAAGGGGTTCGTGCCTCATCAATGAGGATGGAGTCAACCTCGTCAACGATAGCATAATGCAAAGGACGCTGTACCATATGCTCTGGTGCAACAACCATATTGTCCCTTAAATAATCGAAACCAAATTCGTTATTGGTGCCATAGGTAATATCACATGCATAAGCAGCCTGACGTTCCTGATAGTTAAGATCATGAACGATCAAACCTACTGAAAGACCGCACATCTCATAAACCGGCCGCATCCATTCGGCGTCACGGGAAGCCAGATAGTCGTTAACAGTGACAATATGAACACCTTTGCCTTCCAGTGCATTGAGATAGGCGGGCAATGTTGCCACCAGGGTTTTACCTTCACCGGTTTTCATTTCAGCAATTTTCCCCCGGTGCAGAGCAATACCGCCAATAAGCTGGACATCAAAATGTCTCATACCCAGTTTCCGCACTGATGCTTCGCGAACCAGAGCAAATGCTTCAGGTAATATATCGTTCAGACTTTCTCCATTCTTTAACCTTTCTTTGAATTCATCTGTTTTTTGTGGAAATTCTTCATCCTTCAGGGCCTGAAACTCCGGTTCCAGCTGGTTGATTTTATTGACTATACCGGACATCTTTTTAATCTGTTTCTCATTATCATCTACGATGCGTTTTAAAAAATCTCTGATTGCCATTATGTCCTTACCTCTTTCAAAAAAAGAGGAACCATATTAGGTTCCTCCATAATATACTCATAATAATTAACTTAATAGTATCACTTTTTATCCCACTACTTCAACTAATCAAAATCGGGCTCAATCAACCCGTAATTACCATCTTTGCGCTTATAGACTACGTTCACTTCTTCTGTTTCTGCATTATGAAAAACGAAGAAATTATGCCCCAGCAGATTCATCTGCATTATTGCTTCTTCCTCATCCATGGGCTTTAAAGCAAAACGCTTGGTACGGACAATTTTGAATTTCTCCGGCGCTTCCTCCTGCGCCAGTTCCTTTTTGGCTTCTTCCTGTATGGCCTGCTTGAGTCCAGCGGCGCGATGGCTGCGATATAAACGGGTCTTATACTTATCAATCTGTTTTTCCAGCTTCTCTTCTACCATATCGATAGCTGTGTACATATCTTCGTTGGTTTCTTCTCCACGCAGGATGACGCCGTTTAATGGAATGGTTACTTCCACTTTATGGTCCTCACCCTCAACAGATAAGGTAACCTGAGCAACCTTCACATCATCAATATACCTTTCTAGTTTGGAAAGTCGTTTGGTGGCATACTCTCTTAGTGCATCTGTAACCTCAATATTTTTCCCTCGGACTTCTAATCTCATACGACCACTCCTTTCCATCTCTTACTTTCTATTATACGCAAAAAAACAACACTACTACATGTTTTAAATGTTATTTACCATAGAAGAACCAAAAAATCCCCCCCATTTTATTCCCGGCCGGCTCTGCATAAAGGGCCTGAAGACAATGATAGCGATAGTTTTAAGACCTCAAGATTTTTAAGACCCGGATAATAAAGATTTTATGGGTTTATTCGTTTTAGTCCTCCCCGGCAGGAAAAACTCAAGCTTCCCCGCGGAAACTGAAATACTTCCCCTGCGGTATAGCAGCATTATACATAAGCTTAATCTGGCGTTTAAAAGCCGCTGTATATTTCCATTTCCCGACACTGGCAAACCCTGAACCAAACCCACAAACCTGCACTGCATAACAGTCCTTATAATATTTGCAGTTCAGGTCTTTAATGCCTATAACTCGGCATTAAAGACCTGATATCCGATGCTTTTGTGGTATACTGATGAAGATAGATTTTCTAAGCGCGTAAAAAACAACGGGAGGTAAGATTCTATGGAAAAAGTGCGAAAATTGACACAATGGGTGCTGGTTGTTTGCTTAATGGTTGCCCTGGTGGCAGTTGGTGGTTGTGGGGAAAATAAAGCAGACAAGGATGAAGCTGAGAACGGGAAGACAGCGATAGAAGATAGAAGCCTGACCGTTTACAGCGGTGCGGGTCTGCGTAAGCCCATGGATGAAATAGGACAGGCCTTTGAAGAAAAAACCGGAGTAAAAGTTAATTTTAATTATGCTGGTTGCGCACAATTGTTAGGACAGATGGAATTGACCCAGGAAGGCGATGTCTTTGTGGGCGGGTCGTTAAATGATGCAGAAATTGCGCTGGAAAAAGGTTTTATCCAGGATTACCAAAAAGCAGTATATCATATCC